>NZ_JCAFUN010000007.1:0-248352 GCF_059371375.1 Stenotrophomonas sp. YJH_SMC_64
GATTCCGGCGTGGGCGCCAAGCTACATGGCGATCGTCGAGATCCAGGCTCGTACGGCGGCCCACGCCGGCTCTCGACACCTACGCTGACAGATTTTCATCAGATAAGGCTCGGTCGCCGCATCCATGCGGCTCACGCCCCCTCAACCGGACCCACCCCACCTTCGACAGTTTCCCGTGAGCTGTTGGAACGGCATTCTGCTTTGGTGGGTGCCGACCGTTGGTCGGCACTGGGTCGGACGTGTGGGTATGTCGATTTCTGCGTCTGTGGTTCGTCGAATGAATGACTTCAACGGGAGCTGCACATGAGCACTGACACCAAGCCGAAAGGCCCGGCCTCGTATTTCCCCTCCATCGAGAAGACCTACGGGCAGCCGGTGGCGCACTGGTTCGGGCTGCTGGCCGCGAAGAAGGGCCTGAAACACATGGAACTGGTCAGCTTCCTGAAAAGTGAGCATGGGCTGGGCCATGGCCATGCCAACGCGCTGGTGGCGCACCATCTGGCCGGCAAGGGTTGAGCAGCGGCGGGCCGGAGATCGGGCGGGGCGCATTCAGCTGAACGATTTCATCTGCAACTGTCATGCAGATCGTGTCTAATACCGCTCCCCACCTGCTGTTCCCCACCCGTATGTCCCTTCCCTCCCATGGCCCCGCGCCGTGCGACGACGCTGACGGCCACCTGGTCACCGCCGGTCCGCTGACCCCGCCGCCCGACAGCGCCGGCACCACCGCCGACGAAAAAGCGCTGCGCCACTCGATCGCCGAGGACGTGCAGGGCATGGTGCTGGCCACGATGGTGGCCTCGCTGGGCTTGGCCATCTTCGCCAAGGGCGGGCTGATGATCGGCGGCATGGCGGGCATGGCGTTCCTGCTGCACTACGCGATGGGCTGGAACTTCGGCCTGGTGTTCGTGCTGGTCAACCTGCCGTTCTACTGGGTGGCGCTGCGGCGCATGGGCTGGGAATTCACCCTGAAGACCTTCGCTGCGGTCACCGCCTGTGGCGTGCTGACCGACCTGCTGCCGCGCTGGATCGACTTCTCGCACATCCACCCGCTGTGTTCGGCGATCGTCGGCGGTGCGTTGTCCGGCCTGGGCATCCTGTTCTTCATCCGCCATCGTGCCAGTCTCGGCGGCATCGGCATCCTGGCGGTGTACCTGCAGCGCACGCGTGGCTGGAGCGCGGGCAAGGTGCAGATGTCCTACGACGCCTGCCTGATGGTGGCCGCGTTCTTCGTGTTGTCGCCGTCGAAGGTGATGTACTCGGCCATCGGCGCGGTGGTGCTCAGCCTGGTGCTGATGTTCAACCACCGCCCCGGCCGCTACATGGGCGTGTGACCGTTCAACGGGGTTGCCGGCCAGCGGCCGGCACTACCGGAACCCACGCGTGATGACGCCGGGCCATGCCCGGCGGATATCCATCAGCCAGGCGCGGCCTGCAACCACGGCGGCGACAGCGTCAGCAGCCGCGCATGCACCGGGCAGTCCTCGGCATGCGCACCGGGCAGGTAGCCCAGGCTCATCAGGAACTCGCCGGTGATCTCGCCGCCGGTGAAGCGGAAGGTCTTCTTGAACAGCTTCACCCAGTCAGCCTTGCTGCGCGGGTGGTGCGCATCCAGCCACGACGCGAAGCTGCCGTGGCTGGCCCGCAGCTGCTGGATCACCTGCGCGTTGTGGATGGCCGCCAGCACCTTCAGCCGGTTGCGGATGATGCCTGCGTCCGACAGCAGGCGCTCGATGTCCTGCTCGGCGTACGCCGCCACGCGGTCCACATCGAAGCCGTCATAGGCCGTGCGGAAGCCCTCGCGCTTCTTCAGGATCGTTTCCCAGCTCAGGCCGGCCTGGTTGATCTCCAGCACCAGCCGTTCGAACAGCTCGCGCTCGTCACGCTGCGGGAAGCCGTACTCGTTGGCGTGGTAGTAGTCGTGCACCGGATGGCCCGGGGCGATGAGGCAGTAGCCGCTCATGGGGAAGGCTCGTTGGATTCGGATTCGGGATCGATGGCCAGCGCAGGGTGCCCGCCGATGGACAGCATCGGCCAGCGCGGTGGCACGAGCGTGAGTTTGCCGTCACGCAGGGCCTGGTTGATCGCCTCGGCCTGGCCGCTGACGGTGCCGAACAGCGAACCGGCCCGGCGCCAGTGGGCATCCCTGCCACGTGCGTACAGCACGCAGTCCGGCCCACGGTGGGTGTACAGCTCGCACAGCAGCACTTCGCCGGTGCCATCGCCGTCCAGGTCGCGATGCACGATCAGGCAGTCGCGCTCGCTCTGGGCGCAGGATTCGCCATCGATCGCGCGCGTGGCCAGTGCCTGCCACCAATCGTCCGGTGGCGAGCTGGATCCCTTGGCCAGCTTCAACGCGCGCTGCAGGGCGACGACGTCCTGCGGCCCCTTGTCGAGGCGCTGTCCGTCGTCCCAGCGTGAGGTACGTGCCAGCGCAGCCGCAATCACCTGCGGCGCGTTGGCATCGGCGGTGATGGCCGGATCATGCTGCAGGTCGCGCAGCGCCTGCACGCCACGGCGCCCAAGATCGAAGCGCAGCACGTTGACGTCGCTGCTGGTGATTGCAGGCGGGTCCGCACGCAGGCGCGCAAACTGGCTGGACAGGGTCAGCCGCACCGGGTCCAGCAGCGGCGAGTTGCCCAGCGATGCCAGTGCCAGCACCGCCCAGCACATCCAGCGGTTGACCGGCTCCAGCATCTGCAACCAGCGGCGCTGCCGGCGCAGCACCGCCAGCGCGTAGCCCGCGGCATAGCCGGCCACGGTCACTGCGACGAGTACCGCCCAGAACCGGTCCACGGTCCAGCCGTACTGCACCACGCGCAGCCCCAGTGCGTACAGCGCCAGTGCGGCGTAGACCGGCAGCGCCAGCAGGCTGGCTTCAACCAGCCGGCGCAGCAGCAGCGGGTAGGGGGCGCTGTCTTCCCCCTGCTGGTAGACCGCGTTGGTGAACGTCACCAGCAGCAGCGACAGCACCAGCAGCAGGCCGGCGGCCGAGCGGGTCTTCCACAACGGTTCCAGCCCGGTAAGCGGCAGGCTCAGTACGAACAATACGGCGATGAACGAGAGCAGCGGCAACAGCCCACGGCAGATCGCGAACAGCACCTGGCGGGTGATCTGGATGGCGCGGTGCTGGGTGCGCCCGATCAGTACGCCGAACCCGGCCAGGCTGCCGGTGGCCAGTGCGATGAACGCGTCCTGCCGGAACAGGTCGCGGAAGACGGTCACGTCGAGCAGCTGGAACAGCGCCGACCACAGCCACAACAGCAGCCAGGTCAGCCCGGTGAACAGTGCCGCGAGGGCCAGGGTCAAACCATTCTGCCAGGCGCGCTCGAACAGCTCGGGGTAGCTGGCACGCCAGTGCCCGTGCTGCAGCTGGAACTGCCACCAGGGCAGGACCACGAACACCGCAACGGCCATGCCCAGGGTCAACGGAAGCTGCAACGCGCCCGATTCCAGTGCGGTCTCGCCATTGAGGTTCCAGCCGATCCAGGCGGCCAGCGCCAGCACCACCGTCGAGCCGAGCACGGCCTGCAGCCACAGGCGGCGCTGGCCCAGCTCCACCAGGCTCAGCGCCACCGCGCTGGGAATGGCCAGCACCCAGGCGTACCAGCAGTAGCGCCAGCCGATATCGCGGAACGGCCACGCGTCGGACAGTTCCTGCGCGGCATACAGCATCAGGCCCTGCAGCAGGGCAAGCAGGACGATGGCGCTGCGTGCCGGCAGGGTCAAAGGCGTTGAAGACTGCATCGATGACCTTCCATGGCAAAGCACCATCCTAGCCCATCGCAGTTCGACGCCATCGCGCGACCATCCCGCCCCCAGCAGGTAGAATAGGACCATGCCTGTAACGCCGACCTCCCTTGCCGATCACCTGCTCGTCGCGCTGCCGTCGCTGCTCGACGCGACCTTCGCCCGCAGCGTCGCGCTGATCTGCCAGCACGACGAGAACGGGGCGATGGGCGTGCTGGTCAACCAGCCTTCCGAGTACACGCTGGGTGAAGTGCTTGCACAGATGGACATCACCACCGGTGATGGCGACCTGCAGGCGCGCATGGTGCTCAACGGCGGCCCGGTGCATCCCGAGCGCGGCTTCGTCATCCATGACGACGCGCGGGCGTGGGATTCCAGCCTGACCGTGGGCGACGGCCTGTACCTGACCACCTCGCGCGACATCCTCGAAGCGATGGCGCGCGGCGAAGGCCCGGCCAATGCCGTGGTCACCCTCGGCTGTGCCGGTTGGGGCGCAGGGCAGCTGGAAAGCGAGCTGTCCGAGAACAGCTGGCTGACCGTGCCGGCCGATGCCGAGCTGGTGTTCCAGCTGCCGCTGGAGCAGCGCTGGCAGGGTGCGGCCTCGCGCATCGGCGTGGACCTGTTCCGGCTGACCGACTACAGCGGCCATGTCTGAGCCCATCACGCCCGCGCCGGATTCTGCTGCCCCGGCGATCCGCCGTGATGGCACCGTTCTGGGTTTCGATGTCGGCTCGCGACGGATCGGCGTGGCCATCGGCAGTGCCTTCGCCGCGCATGCGCGCGCGGTGGCCGTGGTCGATGTGCACGGCAACGGCCCGGACTGGACCGCGATCGAACGCCTGCTCAAGGAATGGAAGCCCGACGGCCTGGTGGTCGGCGACCCGCTGACCCTGGACGGCCAGGACCAGCCCAACCGCAAGCGCGCGCAGGGCTTCGCCCGCCAGCTGCGGGAGCGCTTCAAGCTGCCGGTGGTGATGATCGACGAGCGTTCCAGCTCGGTCGAGGCCGCACGCCGCTTCGCCGTCGAGCGCGCCGAAGGGCGCAAGCGCCGCCGTGATGCGGCCGCCCTCGATGCCGTCGCCGCAGCGGTGATCATCGACCGCTGGCTGTCGTCGCCGGACGACGCCACCCCCATTCCCTGACTGCCCGACACCGCCATGACCGCCCAGCAAATCGATGCCTCCGGACGCCTGCGCCACCTGCTGACCCTGGAGGGCCTGCCGCGCGAAACGCTGCTGCAGCTGCTCGACCGCGCAGGGCAGATCCGCGATGCCGCAGTCGGCCGCGTCGGCAACAAGCGCCACGTGCTGGCCGGTTCGGCGGTGTGCACGCTGTTCTTCGAACCGTCCACGCGCACCCGCAGTTCGTTCCAGCTGGCCGCGCAGCGGCTGGGGGCGGACGTGCTGAATTTCGACGCCTCGACCTCCTCTACCCGCAAGGGTGAGACCGCCTGCGACACGCTTCGCAACCTGGAAGCGATGGGCGTGCGCGGCTTCGTGGTGCGCCACCCCGATGACGGCGCCGTGGCCGCACTGGCCGATGCGGCAGGCGAGGGCACCGCGCTGATCAATGCCGGTGACGGCCGCAGTTCGCACCCGACCCAGGGCCTGCTGGACATGCTGACCCTGCGCCAGGCCAAGGGCCCGGATTTCTCGAAGCTGAAAGTCGTGATCGTCGGCGACGTGAAGCACTCGCGCGTGGCCCGCACCGACCTGCATGCGCTGCGCACGCTGGGCGTGGGCGAGATCCGCGTGTGTGGCCCGCAGTCGCTGCTGCCGGACGACGAGACCCTGAAGGGCTGCGTGGTCGGCGATGATTTCGACGCGATGCTGGAAGGCGTCGATGCGCTGATGATGCTGCGCCTGCAGCGCGAGCGCATGGAAGAAGGCCTGGTGCCGTCGCTGGAGCAGTACCACGCGCAGTACGGCCTGACCAACGAACGCCTGGCGCGCGCGGGCAAGGATGCCGCGGTGCTGCACCCGGGCCCGATCAACCGCGGCGTGGAAGTGACCGACGAGGTGGCCGACGGCCCGCAGTCGTGGGTGCTGCGCCAGGTCGCCAACGGCGTCGCCGTGCGCATGGCCGTGCTGGAAACCCTGCTGGGCTGACCTGCCCTGGTGGGTGCCGACCGTTGGTCGGCACGGTTGATCTGTCCTCATCCGATCCGGTGGGTGCCGACCGTTGGTCGGCACGGTTGATCTGTCCTCATCCGATCCGGTGGGTGCCGACCGTTGGTCGGCATGGTTGATCTGTCCTTATCCGATCCGGTGGGTGCCGACCGTTGGTCGGCATGGTTGATCTGTCCTCATCCGATCCGGTGGGTGCCGACTGTTGGTCGGCACGGTTGATCTGTCCTTATCCGATCCGGTGGGTGCCGACCGTTGGTCGGCACTGAACCGTCAGTGCGGTGAAGTGCGGGCCTAGCCATTGAATGGTTCCGGGCCTACCTGTACTGACGTGATTGCCCGATAGAACCGGAGTAGCGGCAGGCGCACGCTTGGGCCCATGAGCCGCGCACGCCTACGCCTTGGCCGCCATTCCCGGATCGGACAATCCTACATCCTGACCACCGTCATCCAGGAGCGTCGACGCTACTTCGATGATGCCACTGCGGCACATGAGGTGATGGATGTGTTCCGTCGCATTGATGCTGAGGGCCTGACGCACTCACTTGCCTATGTGGTCATGCCGGACCACATCCATTGGCTTGTGGAGATCCGTGCGTTCTCGCTGGACTACATCATGCAACGCTTCAAATCGAGCAGTGCATTGCGGATCAACCGCATGCTGGGTAGGACAGGACCATTCTGGCAATCGAGTTATCACGATCACGCCATTCGTTCTGAAGAATCACTGTTTCGCCATGCGATGTACATCGTCGCCAACCCGGTCAGGGCGAACTTGGCGAGCTGCGTGGGAGAGTATCCGTATGCCTGGTGCCGATGGGAGATCGATGAGAGGTACCAGGCAATGGATTACCCCGAAGCGGAGAGGTAGTGCCGACCAACGGTCGGCACCCACCCATACCCAAGCCGGCCAACGGTCGGCACCCACCAATACCCAAGCCGACCAACGGTAGGCATCCACCAACAGGTGTTTCCCAGCAGAAGCTGCGGTTCAGCGCTTCTGCGCGAACAGCCATTCCCACATTGCCGGGTCGGCGTAGGTGGCGTCCCAGGCATTGTGGTTGCCTTCCGGGTATTCGGTGTAGCGCACGTCGCGTGCGGCGGCGCGCTGGAATGCGGCATGCAGTCTGCGGTCGTCGTCCGGCGGCACCACGTCATCCAGTGCGCCGTGGAAGATCCAGATCGGCGTGTGCTGCAGGCGCTGGGCAATCACCGCGTACGGGTCCGCTTCGTGCGCGACCTGCTCGACGAACAGGGTCGGGCGTACCGCACGCGGGGCGAGCACCGCGCCGCATACGGGGACGATCGCGGCAAAGCGGCGTGGGTCATCCAATGCGATGTTCCAGCTGCCATAGCCGCCCATCGACATGCCGGTCAGGTATTGCCGCGCCGGGTCGGCGCCGAATTCGGCGATCGTCGCGTCCAGCGCGGCCACTGCCGCACGGTTGTTGCGGCCGCTCCATTCCTCGTGGCCCGGCACCTGTGGGAACACCACCAGGGCGGGGAAATCGGGATGCGCGCGCAGGTAAGGCCCCAGCCCGGCGTGGGTCTGCTTGACGCCATCGGCGCCGCGCTCGCCCGAGCCGTGCAGGAACAGGACGACCGGAAGGTGGGTGGGAGCGGCGGCCTGCACGCCGGCCGGAATGAACACCTGGTAGTAAGCCGTTTGCCCGTCCACCTTCACCGCACGTGCTTCGAAGCGGCCACGCGCGCTGTCCGGCAGCGAAGTGCAACCGCTCATCATCAGAAGGGCCAGCAGTGGCAGCCAGCGCGACAGCAAACGGACCATGGGATTTTCCGAAGCGGCGAGATCGCCTGCATCGTAGTCCGCCGACGTCGGCCCGGCATCGTGCGCCGCGTCACTGCGGGCGCGGGAAGCTGGCGATGATCTCCAACTGCTCCTGTGCCTCGGCATTGCCTTCGGCGGCGGCGGCCTGCACCTGCGCAATGTCCGGGTGCAGGACCACCAGCAGTGGGTTCTCGCAGACCGGGCAGTCGTACTCGGTGGCGTCCTCGTCCAGTTCCATTTCCATGGCGCGCGAGCTGCCCTTCCATTCACAGGCCGGGCAGGTGTGCTGCTGGTCGCGCCAGCCGGGCTGGAAGTAGTTTTCGATTGTCGTTGCCATGGGGGGATCCAGTTGGGATCGGGTCAGAGCGCCGCGCAGCGGGGATCCGACCGTCGAGATGGTCAGTGCAGCAGCACCAGGGTGGCCAGGCCGAGGAAGGTGAAGAAGCCCATCGAATCGGTCACGGCGGTGAGGAAGATGCCGCTGGCCAGCGCCGGGTCGAAGCCGAAGCGCTTCAGCGTCAACGGCACCAGCACGCCGGCCAACGCAGCAAACAACAGGTTGCAGGTCAACGCGATGGCGATCACTGCCGACAACCCGGGCGAGTGGAACCAGGCGAGCACGATCAGGCCCAGCACCGAACCCAGCATCACGCCGTTCAACAGCGCGACCCGAACTTCCTTCCACAGCAGGGTGCGGGCGTTGGAGGCGCCGACCTGGCCCAGCGCCAGGCCGCGCACCATCAGTGCCAGCACCTGGGTGCCGGCGTTGCCGCCGAGGCCGGCGACGATCGGCATCAGCACCGCCAGCGCCACCAGTTTGTCGATGGTGCCTTCGAAGTGGCCGACCACGCTGGAGGCCAGGAAGGCCGTGCACAGGTTCACCGACAGCCACATCAGGCGGCGGCGCATCGCGCGCCAGACCGGGCTGAACAGATCTTCGTCCTCGTCCAGACCGGCGGCGCCCAGCGCCTGGTGCTCGGCCTGGCCGCGGATGATGTCGACCACGTCATCGATGGTGATGCGACCAATCAGGATGTTGTTGTCATCCACCACTGGCGCGGAGATCCAGTCATGGTCGGAGAACTGGCGGGCGACTTCCTGGTCGCTCTCGCCGACGTCGATGGCTGGCTGCTCGTCGTCGATCAGGCGATTGATCGGGGTGGTGTCCTCGTGGGTCACCAGTGCCGCCAGCGACACGCGGCCTAGGTACTGATGGCGGCGGCTGACCACGAACAGGTGGTCGGTGTGGTCGGGCAGTTCACCGCGCAGGCGCAGGTAGCGCAGCACGACGTCGACATTGACGTCGGCGCGCACGGTCACCACGTCCGGATTCATCAGGCGACCGGCGCTGTCCTCGGGATAGGACAGAACCTGTTCCAGGCGCTCGCGGTTCTCGCGGTCCATCGACTTGAGGACTTCGTCGATGACCGTGTCCGGCAGGTCTTCGACCAGGTCGGCCAGATCGTCGATGTCCAGGTCTTCGACCGCGGCGATGATCTCGTCCGGGTCCATGTCCGCGAGCAGGCTTTCGCGCACGTCGTCGCCGACGTGGACCAGCACCTCGCCGTCGTCTTCCGGATCAACCAGTCCCCACACCACCTCGCGCTTGCCCGGCGGCAACGATTCGAGCAGGTTGCCGATCTCGGCCGGGGCCAGGGTGTTGACCAGGCGACGCACCGGGCCCAGCCGGCCGCTGTCCAGTGCATCGGACAGCATCCGCAGTTGGCGCGCAGTCTTGTCGTGGCGTACAGCTTCAGCCATCGCAGCTCCCGCGGGGATAAGAAAAGCCGCGATCCCGGCAAGGATGCGGCAACAGGGGTGTTCAGCGCGTCATTATCGCAAGGCGATGTTTCAACGCATAGCCGCCGGATGGCGGGAGTGACGGCCGCTGGCCGGCAACCTCTTGGTCTTCGATGGGGAGGCTGCCGGCCAGCGGCCGGCACTACCCTTGGCGCTCAGGGCGTATCCGCCACCAGTGCCAGCCAGCGTTCGATCGCGCGGCGGTCGCGCGCGGCCAGCAGCTTCGGTGCGCGCGCGCGCAGCATGGCCAGGTCGGCCTCGCGGACCGCGCGGCGTACTTCCAGCAGCGTGCCCGGGTGCAGGCTGAACTCGGTCAGGCCCAGTGCCAGCAACAGCGGGGTCATCCGCGCATCGCCGGCCATCTCGCCACAGACCGCCACCGGGATGCGGTGGCGCGCGCCGGTCTCGATCACCATCTGCAGCAGCCGCAGCACCGCCGGGTGCAACGGCGAATACAGCTCGCCCAGTGCTTCATTGTTGCGGTCGGCCGCCAGCAGGTACTGCACCAGGTCGTTGGTGCCGATCGACAGGAAATCGACCAGGTCGATGAAGCTTTCCAGCGCCAGCGCCGCAGCAGGGACTTCGATCATCGCGCCCAGTGGCACGTGGTCGGACACCATGTGGCCTTCGCCGCGCAGCTGTTCGGTCAGCTTGAGCATGCGGCGGCGCACTGCCAGCAGTTCCTCCCGGGTGCTGACCATCGGCACCAGCACCCGCAGCTTGCCGTAGGCCGAGGCGCGCAGGATCGCGCGCAGCTGGGTGTCGGCTACCTTCGGCCGTGCCAGCGACAGGCGTACGCCGCGAAGGCCGAGCGCCGGGTTTTCTTCGTTGCTCAGGGTCAGGCCGGTGCGGTCGGCCTTGTCCGCGCCCAGATCGAGGGTGCGGATGGTCACCGGTCGCCCGCTCATGCCCAGTGCCGCATCGCGGTAGGTCTGGAACTGTTCTTCTTCATCCGGCAGCTCGTTGCGCTGCAGGAACAGGAATTCGGTGCGGTACAGGCCCAGGCCGTGGGCGCCCAACGCATGCGCCTGGGTCACGTCCTCCAGCGACTCGGCATTGGCCAGCAGGGCGATGTCGACCTGGTCGCGGGTGCGGCTGGGCTTGCTGCGCAGGCGGCCGAGCTCGCGCTGTTCGCGCGCGTGTTCCTTCAGTCGTGCGCGGTAGTCGCGCAGATTGTCGGCCTGTGGATTGGCGGTGATGCTGCCGTCGGCGCCGTCGATGATCAGCACGTCGCCATCGGCGATGCGGCTGAGCAGCTGCGGCACGTTGACGATCAAGGGCAGGTGCAGGCTGCGCGCAAGGATCGCGCTGTGCGAGAGCGCGCTGCCGGCGGCGGTGACGATGCCGACCACGCCTTGCGCCTGCAGCTGTGCCAGTTCGGAGGGCGCGATGTTGTCGCAGACCAGGATCTCGCCGGCCAGGCCTTTCACCGCTGGCGGGCGTTCGGGCTGCAGGAAGGCATGGATGCGGCCGATCACATGGTCGAGGTCGTCCATGCGGCTCTTCAGGTAAGCATCGTCCATGCCGTCGAAGACCTTGGCCAGGCGGTCGCGCTGCAGGCGCAACGCATAGCCGGCGCTGTACGGTCCGCTGCGGATCAGTTCGTCCAGCCCATACAGCAGCTCGGGATCGTCCAGCAGCAGCGCATGCAGGTCGAGGAACTCACCCACTTCCTGGTTCAGCGCTCCATGCAGGCGCTGGCGCAGCTCGTGCATCTCCGAGCGCGCGGCGTCCACCGCGCGATGCAGGCACGCCAGCTCGGCCTCGACCTGGTGGGCGGCAACGCGCTGCTCGGCCACTTCCAGTGCATGCGGCAGGCGCACGCGGGCGCGGCCCATTGCCGTGCCGCGGGCGGCACCATGCCCGGCCAGCAGCAGTACCGGCCGCTGGCCGGAAGGGGGTTGGCCGGCGCGTGCGCGTGGCACGCTCAGCTGTCCTCGTCGAAACGGCGTTCGAACAGGCCGACCACCGCCTCCATCGCGGCGGCTTCGTCCTCGCCGTTGATCCGCACGGTGACCGGGGTGCCCTGGCCGGCGGCCAGCAGCATCACGCCCATGATGCTCTTGGCGTTGATCTCACGGCCTTTGGCGGCCATGGTCACGTTGCAGCGGAACGGCGCCAGGGTCTGCACCAGCTTGGCGGTGGCCCGGGCATGCAGGCCCAGGCGGTTGCTCACGGTGAGTTCTCGTTCAAGCATCGTCGACTATCGCTCCATTACGGGTACCCGCCGCGGCTGTGGCGGGCAGTTGATCCAGTCCCTGTTCCGGATAATTCATCACCCGCAGCAACATCGGCAGGCTCAGCGCCGACACCCGGCGAACCGGGGTCCCCAGCCGGGCCAGCTGCCCGGCAAGGTTGGCAGGGCTGGCGCCGTACAGGTCGGTCAGGATCAGCACACCATCACCCCCGTCAACCCGCCGCAGGGCGGCCGAGGCGAGCGGGAGCAGGGCGTCCAGGTCTGCGTCGAACGGTACTTCGAAAGCTTCGGTTTTCAGCGGCAACTGCCGCAGGAGCCGGGTCGCCACGTCAAGCAGGGCGGTCCCGACCCCAGGATGTGTTACGAGGAGAATGCCACAGGTCATTACTGCACGTTAACAGGTCAAGGTGAATTGGCGATAGCAGCAGGAGAGGGGCACTGTGTCCCGTATTCAGCGTTGCTCCCAGGGGAGGCCTTTTCCGTTGAGAAAGAGATCCGACCCCATCCGTTTTTCGATGCCTGACAGCGATTCATCCACGCATGACGTGGATCCAACGTGTCGACCAGGGTCGACACACCCACCAACAGCAGCAGAAATCTGTCAGAGGTGGGGCGGTGTGGGTCTGCAGGACCGTTGGCGCCATGGATGGCGCCATCGAGCCCCCAGGGGGGAGGGCGCTTTGCTTGCGAAGCACTGCTTCGCAAGCGCCCGAACGCCCAGCCGCCAGCGGCTGGGCCGGACCGCGGAGCGGGGTTCACGGCGTGTCCTGCAGACCCACACCGCCCCGCCATCCCACGGAATGCCGCTTCTGCTGTTGCTGTTGCTGTTGCCGGCCAGCGGCCGGCACTACCGGCGGGTGCCGGGCGCAGCCCGGCCGACCCCCCTCAATCCTGTTCGCGGTGGTACGTCGCCACGTCTTCCCAGCCCATCTCGCGGGCATGCCGGGCCAAACGCTCGGCCAGGAACACCGACCGGTGCTTGCCGCCGGTGCAGCCGAACGCCACGGTCACATAGCTGCGGGTGCCATCACTCAGCTTCGGCAGCCAGGTATCGAGGAAGTCCATCAGCTGGGCCAGGTAGCGCTGCACGTCCGGCTGCGCTTCCAGGTAGTCGCGTACACCCGGTTCGCGACCGCTGAGCGCGCGCAGGTCCGGGTCCCAGTGCGGATTGGGCAGCACCCGCGCATCGAACACGAAGTCCGCCTCGGCCGGCACGCCGCGCTTGTAGGCGAACGATTCAAACAGCAGCGACAGGCCGGTGGCATGGTCCATCGTGAACTCGGTGATGATCCGCCGCCGCAGCTGATGCACGTTGAGGCTGCTGGTGTCGATCACCGCATCGGCCTCGCGGCGCAGCGGTGCGGTCAACTCGCGTTCGCGGGCGATGGCTTCAGGCAGCGACAGGCCCAGCTGGCTCAGCGGATGGCGGCGGCGGGTGTCGGCGTAGCGCTTGAGCAGCGTCTCGTCGCTGGCTTCGAAGAACAGCACCTTCACGTCCACGCCGGCGTCGGCCGCCAGCTGCCGCCAGTCGCCCAGCTGGCTCAGGTCGGCCTGGCCGCGAACGTCGATGCCTACGGCCAGACGCCGTGGTGCGCTGCCGTCGTGGTTGGCCAGCAGGCTGCGCACGAAGTCGGGCAGCAGATTGATCGGCAGGTTGTCCGAGCAGTAGTAATCCTGGTCCTCGAAGGTCTTCAGGGCGACGGATTTACCCGAGCCGGACAGGCCGCTGACGATGATCAGGGTCGGGGCGGAGGGGGTGACGGTGCTCATGGACAGGCTCTTCGAAGGGCAGGGAAATCAGGGTGTTCGCCGTTCCAGCAGGTTGCTGTGACGGGCGATGAACATGGCTGCCGGGTCGATGCCCTTGGTGCGCAGGATGTGCAGGCGGGTGGCCGCCTCGGTCAGCACGGCCAGGTTGCGGCCGGGCATCACCGGCAGGGTGATCAGCGGTACGTCCAGGTCCAGCACATGGCGGGTGCCCGAATCGCCGGTCAGGCGCTCGTAGCCATGCGGGGTGGGTTCGGTCATCGGCTTGGTCAGGTGGACGATAAGCCGAAGGTACTTGTTCTTCTTTACAGCCGTGTCGCCGAACATCTCGCGCACGTTCAACACGCCCAGGCCGCGCACTTCCAGCAGGTCCTGCAGCAGCTCCGGGCAGGTGCCATCGAGTACATCGGGCGCGATCTGGGTGAATTCGGGGGCATCGTCGGCCACCAGGCGATGGCCACGGCTGAGCAGTTCCAGCGCCAGTTCGCTCTTGCCGGATCCCGCTTCGCCGGTGATCAGCACGCCGATGGAATAGATCTCCATGAACACGCCATGCAGGATCACCCGCGGCGCCAGCGTCCGCGCGAGGTGGTAGGACAGGTGGTTGAGCAGTTCGTGGCCGCGCTTGGGCGACAGCCACAATGGCGTGCCGGATTCGTCCGCGGCAGCGCGCAGGTCTTCCGGGCAGGCCTGGTTGCGGGTCAGCACCAGCGCCAGCGGGTGCGACTGCATGATCTTTTCGATGGTCTCCCAACGCTGGCGCGGTTCCAGCGCATCCAGCCAGGACAGTTCCTCGGTGCCCAGGATCTGCACCTTGTTGGGATAGATGGCATTGAGGTAGCCGGCCAGCGAGGGGCGCCGCGAGACCGTGTTGCCGGCCTCCAGCTCGCGCTGCTCGCCGGACTTGCCGGCAGCCCAGCGCAGTCCCAGCCGCTCGCGCTGCTGTTCGAACAGTTCACGGGCGGTGATGCTGGTATTCATGCGGCACTCGCAGGTGGGGTCATGTCCAGCGCCTCGCGCAGCGCCCGGGCATCGCCCGCTTCGCGCAGGGCCTGGCGGATGTCCGGCGCCGAGAACAGCTCGGCCAGCTCGGACAGCAGCATCAGGTGCTGGTGGGTGTAGTGGGCGGGGACGGCCATCGCGAACACCAGGTCCACCGGCTCCTCGCCACCGAAATCGACCGGGGTGGCCAACCGCAGCAGGGCGCCGCGGGGGCGGTCCAGGGTTGGCGCGCGGCCGTGGGGAATGGCGATGCCGTGGCCGATGGCCGTGCTGCCCAGCGCTTCGCGCTGGCACAGGTTCAGATAGATCTGTTCGGCGTTGGCCTGGCGGCAGGCCAGCAACCCGGCGGCGGCCTGCAGGACGCTGTCACGGTCGGTGGCCGTGCAGAGCTGGGTCTGCACGGCCGCCAGGAGGTCAGTCAGGGGCATGTCTGCGGGGAACGGTGGCGATCAGCCACCATTGTCGCCCACCGGCAGCGGTGCGTGCTGCTGTTTTTTCTCCTTGTGCTTGATCACCAGACGGTCAAGCTTGTCCGCAAGCAGGTCGATCGCGGCATACATCGTCTGGGCATTGGCCTCGGCGTGCAGGGTCTGGCCGGGAATGTTGAGGCTGGCGTCGACGTGGTGTTCGGTCTTCTGCAGCTTGAGGGTCACCCGCGCTTCGCAGTGCTGGTCGAAGTGCTTTCCGATCCGGGCCAGCTTCTCCTCAACATAGGACTGCAGGGCCGGGGTGACTTCGACATCTTTGCCAAACGTTTCGATGCGCATCGGGTTTCTCCTGTGTTCGGATGTGCCAATGAACCTCTCCGCCGGGCGCGGCGGCGCGTCAAGCGATTCTGACCCTTTCGTGCGAGGCGGAAATGTTCATGGCTTCACGATACTTCGCCACGGTGCGTCGCGCTACTGGAATTCCCGACGATTTGAGCAGGTCAGCCAGCTTGGCGTCAGAAAGCGGCTTGCGCGGGTTCTCGTCGTCGATCAGGCGCCGGATCATCGCCTGGATGGCGGTGCTGGACGCCTCGCCACCGCTCTCGGTATCGATGCCCGAGGCGAAGAAGGCGCGCAGCGGCAGGGTGCCTCGCGGGGTACGCACGTGCTTGCGGGCGATCGCGCGCGAGACCGTGGATTCGTGCAGGCCGAGCTCGGCGGCGATCTCGCGCAGGGTCAGTGGACGCAGCGCCTGCTCGCCGAATTCGAGGAAGCCGGCCTGCTGCAGGATCAGGCTGCGCACGACGCGCAGCAGGGTTTCGCCACGCTGCTGCAGCCCTTTCAGCAGCCAGCGCGCTTCCTGCAGCTGGGCACGCAGGTAGCCGGCATCGGCGTCGCCACAACGTCGGATCAGCTGTTCGTAGCCGCGGTGGATCACCACCTTCGGCCCGGCATGCGCGGCCAGCGCTGCGCGCCATACGCCGTTCTGCCGCCACACCACCACATCCGGCACCACGTAGGTGTCCTGCGACAGCGGCGCGATCTGCGTGCCCGGGCGCGGGTCCAGCGAACGCAGCAGCGCCACGGCAGTCTCGACCTCGTCCAGCGGCAGCTTCAACTCATGGGCGAGCCCGGTGACGCCGCTGCGCGGCAAACGTTCCAGGGGTCCTGCGGCAATCTGTCGCGCCAGGAGCAGGCCGGGCGTGTCGCCGTCCAGCACATCCAGCTGCAGCAGCAGGCATTCGCCCAGCGTGCGTGCAGCCACACCCACCGGATCGAAGCGCTGGATGCGGTGCAGCACGGCGAGGATCTCGTCCTCGTCGGCGTGGATCGCCGGCAACAGGGTTTCAGCGATGGTGGCCAGCGACTCGCGCAGGTAACCATCGTCGTCCAGTGCATCGATCAGCGCGGCACCGATGCTGCGATCACGCGAGGACAGATGCGACAGATGCAGCTGCCACAGCAGATGGTCGGCCAGTGTTTCGGTTTCGGCTACGCGCTCGGCAGCGCTGCCGTTGTCGTCGTCATCATCGAAGCTGCCACCGCTGCCGGTCGTCGTCCAGTCCAGTTCGGTCGGCGCCCAGTCGTCGCCCTCATCGCTGCGCTCTGCAGGCGCTTCGTTGTCGTTGCCATCGCTGCCTTCATTGGCGGCGCTGCTGTCGTTGCTGTCGGCCCAGTCCAGCAGTGGGTTGCTTTCCACTGCCTGCGCGATCTCCAGCTCCAGCTCGGTGGCCGACATCTGCAGCAGCTTGATCGCCTGCTGCAACTGGGGCGTGAGCACCAGTTGCTGTCCCAACGATGTCTGCAGCCGAGTCTTCATGCCTGTGCCGAAAGGAAGGAAAGGGACCCGGCGATTGCTTCACAGCTTGAAGGAATCCCCGAGGTAGACGCGGCGTACATCGGCGTTGTCCAGGATCGCCTCCGGCGAACCCTGGGCCAGCACGCTGCCCTCGGCGAGGATATACGCGCGGTCGCAGATACCCAAGGTCTCGCGCACGTTGTGGTCGGTGATCAGCACGCCGATGCCACGCTGCTTGAGGTGGGTGACGATGCGCTGGATCTCGCCGACCGAAATCGGGTCGACACCGGCGAACGGTTCGTCGAGCAGGATCAGGCGCGGTTGTGCGGCCAGTGCGCGGGCGATCTCGCAGCGGCGGCGTTCGCCACCGGACAGGCTGGCGCCGAGCTGGTCGGCGACATGGCCCAGCTGCAGTTCGTCTAGCAGGCCGTTCAATTCGCGCTCGCGGCCGGCCGAGTCCAGGTCCTCGCGCAGTTCCAGCACCAGGCGGATGTTGTCGGCCACGGTAAGCTTGCGGAATACCGACGGTTCCTGCGGCAGGTAGCCCACCCCCTGCTTGGCGCGGGTGTACATCGGGTCGCCGGTGATGTCCTTGCCGTCGAGCACGATGCTGCCGGCATCGGCGGCCACCAGACCGACGATCATGTAGAAACAGGTGGTCTTGCCGGCACCGTTGGGGCCGAGCAGGCCGACCACTTCACCCGCATCGAGGGTCAGCCCGAAGTCCTTGACCACTTCGCGCTGCTTGTACTTTTTGCGCAGGCCCTTGGCGACGAGCATTACTTCCTGCTCCCGGCCGGCTGTGCCGGCGTGGTGGCCTTGGGCTGTGCCGCAGGCGCGGCCGGGGTCTTGTTCTTCGGCGGGATGACGGTACGCACGCGGCTGCCGTCACCACCGGAGTTCATCTCGCCGGTGCGGGTGTTGTAGACCATGCGCTGGCCGGCATTGGTGCCGCGCGCGCTGGTGACCTTGTAGTTGCCGGTCAGGGTGATGATCTCGGTCTTGATGTCGTAGTCGATGCGATCAGCCAGCGCATCCATCCAGGTGCCGTCATCAAGCTGCTGCTTCATCTTGGCCTGCTTGCCGGTGAACACCACGCGCACGGCCTCGCCGTCCTTGAGGTAGATCTCGGCCTCGGACGAACGCAGGTCCAGCGTGCCCTGGGTGATGATCACGCCCTGCGACAGCACGGTCTTGCCGTCGCCGGTGAGCATGCCGGACTGGGCGCCGGAATCGATGTGCATGTCTTCGTTGCGGTCGGTGGACTTGGCGAAGGCGGCGCTGGGGACAAGAAGACCGAGCGCGAGTACGGCGGCAAAGGGAATCTTCATCGGGGTCCGTTCTACCGGTGGGGGCCTGCCGGGCGGGCCGGGGGCGGAGGGTGGGGCTGCCGGCCCTGCGCCTGTCCGGAGACGTCGCGGGCTGGCGGCGGAATCAGCGTCTGGGCGTGTAACGGCCCTTGGACTGGCTGAGGAAATGATACGTGTTGTTCTTCGAATCCACTTCGAAGCCGACGCCGGACTGTTCCATGCCCGGGCGGGTCATGGTCACCAGGGCGTCGGTACGGGCGCGGCTCTCCTTCGGGAACACGTCCAGGTGGTCGGTGCGGAAGGTGGTCGGCACCACACCCGGGCCCGCCGGGCTGTCGCCGGCAACTTTGCCGCGCAGCTTCATCTCGTCGCCCTTGGCGCTGAGCCAGCCGGTCTCGGCACGCAGCGTCCAGTGCTTGCCATCCTTGTCCGGCATCTCGAACAGCGGGGTGGCGATGTTGATGGTCTGGTCGCCGCGCTGGCGCTCCAGCCGCGGTGCGCGCAGGGTGGTCGATTCCTTGCCGTGCTCATCCAGGGCAACGATCTGGAAGTCATGCAGGATGTAATCCACGCCGATTTCCTGGCCTCCCGTGGCTGGACCCTTGTCGCGGTTGCGCAGCGCCGCCCAGCTGCTCAGCAGGGCGGCCAGCAGCAGGCTGATGCCGAGCACGGTGCGCCAGTTCAAGGTGGGCAGGTTCATGCGCCAAACCTCGCCAGCACCGCATCCGCGCGGCCCTGGGCGGCCAGCAGGATGTCGCACAGCTCGCGCGCGGCGCCACGGCCACCCTCGGCGCGGGTCTGCCAATGCACGCGTTCGGCGATCCACGGATGGGCATTGGCCGGGGCCACCGCCAGGCCGACCGCACCCAGCGGCGCCAGATCGGGCAGGTCATCGCCCATGAACGCCACCTGTTCCAGGCCGATCCCGTGCTGCGCGCACAGCGCCTGCACGCTGGCCAGCTTGTCGCCCACGGCGATCTGGGTATCGATGCCGAGGTCGGCGCCGCGCTTGAGCGCGGACTGGCTGTTGCGCGCGGTGATCAGCACGGGGTGGATACCGTGCTGCTGCAGCAGTTTCAGGCCCAGGCCATCCTGCACGAAGTACGCCTTGCTCTCGTTGCCGTCCTTGTCGTAGTACAGCCGACCGTCGGTGAGGGTGCCGTCCACGTCGAAGCAGGCCAGGCGGATCCGGGCCGCAGCGGCATGCAGGTGGGCGGGGAAGGCGGGCAGGGGGGACCAGGGCATCAGGGTGGAAGGCTCGTTATGGGCAGGTGCGGCGTTACAGACTGAATGGGGTCTACGGACTGTCGGTTAAACCACCCGGGCCCGCAACAGGTCATGAATGTTCAGCGCGCCAACCGCGCGGCCCTGGTCATCAACCACGATCAGGCCGGTGATCTTGTGGGTCTCCATCAGGCGGGCGGCCTCGACCGCCAGCTGGTCGGCGCCGATGGTGCGCGGGTTGCGGGTCATCACGTCGGCGATCTTCGCGGTGCGCACGTCCAGCGCGCTGTCCAGCGCACGGCGCAGGTCGCCGTCGGTGAACAGCCCGATCAGCACGCCGTCGGCGTCAACCACGGCGGTCATGCCCAGCCGCTTGCGGCTCATTTCCACCAGCGCCTCGCTGAGGCTGGCGTCGGCGCCCACGCTGGGCAGGTCGTCGCCGGTGTGCATGACGTCGGTGATGTGCAGCAGCAGGCGACGGCCGAGGCTGCCGGCCGGGTGCGAGCGGGCGAAGTCATCGGCGGTGAAGCCACGTGCATCGAGCAGGGCCACGGCCAGTGCATCGCCCATCGCCAGCGAGGCGGTGGTGCTGGAAGTGGGTGCCAGCGCCAGCGGGCAGGCCTCGGCCGGCACGCTCACGTCCAGATGGATGTCGGCGGCGGTGGCCAGGCTGGACTGCGGGCGGCCGGTCATGGAGATCAGCAGGTTGCCCTGGCGCTTGAGCACCGGCAGCAGCATCAGCACCTCGTCCGATTCGCCCGAGTAGGACAGGGCCAGCACGACGTCGTCCTCGGTGATCATGCCCAGGTCGCCGTGGCCGGCTTCACCGGGGTGCACGTAGAACGCCGGCGTACCGGTAGAGGCCAGGGTGGCGGCGATCTTGCGGGCGATATGCCCGGACTTGCCCATGCCGGTGGCGACCACCCGCCCGCGGCTGGCCAGAATCGCCTGGCAGGCCTGCTGGAAGGCCTCGCCGAGGCGGTCGGCCACGGCATCCAGGGCCTGCCGCTCGATCTCGAACACGCGGCGGCCACTGGCAACCAGGCCGGCAGGGTCGACGGAACGGGGGGGCAACAGGGATTCGGCCATGCGGACGCCACGCAGCGGAAGTAGAATGGACCCACATTTTATTAGGAAAGCCCGTTGGACGCCGACACCATCCGCAATCTGATCGAAACCGGCCTGCCCGGCGCCCGCGCCGACGTGCAGGGCGACGATGGCGTGCATTTCGAAGCGACCGTGGTCTGCGAGGCCTTCGCCGGCAAGATGCCGCTGGCCCGCCACCGCATGGTGTATGCCACCCTGGGCGACCTGATGGGCGGCGCGATCCACGCGCTGGCGCTGAAAACCGTGACCCCGGCCGAAGCCGGCTGAACCGCAGAAGATCCCGAATACATGGCCAAGATCGTTGTGACCGGCGGCGCTGCGCTGCACGGTGAAGTGAGCATCTCCGGCGCCAAGAACGCCGTCCTCCCCATTCTCTGCGCGACCCTGCTGGCCGATGAGCCGGTGGAGATCACCAACGTGCCGCACCTGCACGACGTGGTCACCACGGTGAAGCTGCTTGGCGAGCTGGGCGCCAAGGTCACCATCGACCAAGGCACGCTGTCGCGCGGCAGCGCGATCGTGGTCGACCCTCGTCCGGTGAACCAGCACGTGGCACCGTACGAGCTGGTCAAGACCATGCGCGCCTCGATCCTGGTGCTGGGCCCGCTGCTGGCCCGCTTCGGCGCCGCCGAAGTGTCGCTGCCGGGCGGCTGCGCGATCGGCTCGCGACCGGTCGACCAGCACATCAAGGGCCTGCAGGCGCTGGGCGCCGAGATCGTGGTCGAGAACGGCTTCATCAAGGCCAGCGCCAAGCGCCTGAAGGGTGGCCACTTCACCTTCGACATGGTCAGCGTCACCGGCACCGAGAACGTGCTGATGGGCGCGGTGCTGGCTGAAGGGACCACCGTCCTCGACAACTGCGCGATGGAACCGGAAGTGACCGACCTGGCGCACTGCCTGATCGCGCTGGGCGCGAAGATCGAAGGCCTGGGCACCGCCCGCCTGGTGATCGAGGGCGTCGAGCGCCTGTCCGGTGGCCGCCACGAAGTGCTGCCCGACCGCATCGAGACCGGCACCTTCCTGGTGGCCGCAGCGATGACCGGTGGCAAGGTCACGGTCAACCGTGCGCGCCCGAACACCATGGACGCGGTGCTGTCCAAGCTGGTCGAGGCCGGTGCGAAGATCGAGACCACCGACGACACCATCACCCTGGACATGCAGGGCAGGCGGCCGAAGGCGGTCAACCTGACCACCGCGCCGTACCCGGCATTCCCGACCGACATGCAGGCGCAGTTCATGGCACTCAACTGCGTGGCTGACGGCGTGGGCGTGATCAACGAAACGATCTTCGAGAACCGTTTCATGCACGTCAACGAACTGCTGCGCCTGGGCGCGGACATCCAGGTTGAAGGCCACACTGCCATCGTGCGTGGCAGCGAGCACCTGAGCGGCGCACCGGTGATGGCGACCGACCTGCGTGCGTCGGCCTCGCTGATCCTGGCCGGCCTGATGGCCAGCGGCGATACCACCATCGACCGCATCTACCACCTTGATCGTGGCTACGAGAACATCGAAGAGAAGCTGTCTTCACTCGGCGCCACCATCCGGCGCGTGCCATGATCCTGCGCGGCAAGTTCAGCCCGCGTCGCAAGGCGCTGCTGGCCCTGGTGCTGATCGTGCTGGCGTGGCTGGGCTATGCCTGGTACGCCAACATCGCGATCACCCAGGGCATCGAGCAGAAGGACATGGACTGGAACGGCGACGGCACGGTCACGCGTGACGAGATCATCGAGTCGTTCTATGCGGTCGCGGTGAACGACAGCCAGGACGGCAACCGTCATTGCCGCACCTTTGTCTGGCGCAGCACCGGCGAGCAGATCCGCGTGGACTGCCGCACCGAGTTCAAGCCGGCGGCGGCCGAGGAAAAGAAGTAAGAAAAACGCCCGCGAAAGCGGGCGTTTTCTTTTCGCGGGGCCCGGGGTCGGAGCCCTTTCCCTCGGAAAGGGCTCCGACCCCAGCCACACAACCGGGGTCAGAGCCCATCCCCGAGGGGATGGGATCCGACCCCGGCACTCAGTTCATCGCCTTGATGGTCAGGTCCAGCGCATCGCGGCCGCTCTCACGCTGCAGCATGCGCGCCGGCACCGGGAAGTCCGGCACGATCCAGGCGATCAGCTCCTTGTTGCCATCGGCGCGCGAGACCTTGGTGGCCTCGTAACTCTTGCCGGCCACGGTGATCGATTCCTTGCCGATCACGCGGTAGGTCATGTTCTTGATGCGGCCTTCGTCCACCATGCGATAGGTCAGCGGCTTGCCGGCGGCCAGGTCACGGGCGATCGCCAGGTTGATCAGCAGCGCGTCCATGTCGCCTGCTTTCAGCGCGATGGGGCCCGCACGGTCCGGCTTGATGTCGCCGGTCCAGGTGGCCTGGTTGCTGGTCCAGTTGTAGTTGGCCTGCACGTTGCGCTTCTTCACCAGCAGCGCCGAACGGTCCTGGCTGCTGAGCGGACGCAGCTGGCCACGCACTTCCTCGAACACCGTGCTCTGGCTGAGGTCGGCCAGCTGGTTCTTCACCTGCAGGCTGTAGCGCCATTTATTGCTGCCTTCGCTGGCCAGGGTCATGGTGCCGTTGGCCTGCATGCCCATGTAGCTGGCCAGGTAATCCGCCTTGAACGGTTCCAGCGCCATGGCCGGCAGGCTGGCCACGGTCAGGGCAGCGGCGGCGATCCAGGTGAGGGGGCGGGTCAGGGTATTCATGCTCAGACTCCTTGGTATTCGATCAGGCGCAGGTCGACGCGGTCTTCGCCGTCTTCGCGTTGCAGGATGCGCACCGGGGTGGGGACACCGTTGGCGATCCAGAGAATGGTTTCGTTTCTGCCACCGTTGGTCCGGTAGACCCGCAGCGCGTTGTAGGACAGGTCGCCGACCTCGACGTTCTCGGTCTGCGGCGCGGCCTGGTAGTCGTGTTCGCGGACCTTGCCCATGTCCACGTAGCGGTAATGCATGGTGGCGCCCGGACGCGCATCGCGCATGATCGCCAGGTTGATCAGCAGCGCGCTCTGGTCGCCGGCCCGCAGCGGGATCGGCTGCGCGCGCTCCTTCTTGACGTCGCCGGTCCATTGCGCGGTGCCGGCCTGCCAGTTGTAAGTGCCCACGGCCTTCTTGCCCAGGAACAGGCCCTTGCGCACCGTGCTCTGGCTGAGCGGTGCGTAGACGCCACTGCGCTCCTCGAACACCGTGCTCTGCTCGATGTTCAGGCCGAGCACGCTGGCAAAGCCGCGGCGGCCGACCACCTGCATGTCCACGCGCCACTGGCTGCCGCCGGTGTGGGTGACCTGCATGCTGGCATCACCCGCTTCCTTGCCCTTGTAGAAGGCCTGGTAGGTGGCGGTGAACGGCTGCAGCGGCGGCGGCTCCCAGGCCAGTGCCGGCAACAGCGGCACACTGGGCTCGTTCGGTGGCAGCGCAGCGGGTGTGGGCGGCGGGGAAGCCGCAGGCGGCTGCGCCTGGCCCCAGCCCACAGCGGGAAGCACGGCAAGCGACAACAGCAGTGAAGTGGACAGCAGCGTCGTGGTCTTCATGGAGGACAGGAACCGCGGGAGGGGGCAGGATGCCAGCCCCGCAGTCAGCGGGGCGTGTGCAAGAGCGTTACCGGTTCAGGTTTCCGGCGGAATCTAGGGCCAACGGGCTAAACAGGGGGTGACCGTCCAGCCAGGGCTGACCCTCCCGTTCAGCCAGGCGGCCCTCGCACAGCAGCTGCAGTGTGGCGATCAGCAGCGGATGCTCCACCGCAAGCACGCGTGCGGCCAGCGCCTGCGCGTCGTCGCCGGGCCGCACCGGCACGCGGGCCTGCGCCAGCACCGCGCCGGCATCCAGTTCGGGGACCACCAGGTGCACGCTGGCGCCATGCTCGGCGTCACCGGCCTGCAGCGCCCGCGCGTGGGTGTCCAGGCCCTTGTGCAGCGGCAGCAGCGACGGGTGGATGTTGACCAGGCGGCCATCGAAACGCTGCACGAAGACCGGACCAAGGATGCGCATGTAGCCGGCACAGACGATCCAGTCCGGCTGTACCGCGGCAAGCGCATCGCCGAGCGCCTGCTCGTAGCTGGCGCGGTCGCTGAATTCCTTCGGTGCATGCGCCCAGCGCAGGCCGGCATCGACACGCAGCAGGGCCTCTGCGGCGGGGCGGTCGGAGAACACGCCGACCACCTCGGCCGACAGGCGGCCGCTGCCGATCGCGTCGAGGATGGCCTGCAGGTTGCTGCCGCGGCCCGAGGCGAGCACGGCGATGCGGGTTGGGGCGGTCATTGCAGGGAACTCCGGCGGATCAGCGACCAGGTCAGCAGGCTGCCGACGGTCGCCATCAGCATGTCGGCATGCGCATCCCACATGTCACCCTGCTGGCCGTTGTAGGCTTCGGCGGCATCCGGCGACAGCGCCAGCGCGATGGCCCATTCGAACCATTCGTAGACCAGGCTGGCACACATCACCGTCATCACCGCCAGGGTGAAGGCCTGGCCCGGGCGCAGCGCCGGCCACGCATGACGGGCCAGCTGCAGCAGTGCGGGGGTGAAGCAGACGCCGAACAGGAAGTGGATGAGGCGGTCGAAATGGTTGCGCTGCCAGCCGAAGGCCGCATTCGGCGACCAGCCGGTCAGCATCTGCGCCCAGGCGTCGTAGGGCACGTTGGAATACAGCCAGCGCGCCGCCACGCAGTGCAGGGCGATGAAGCCGCAGATGGCGATGAAGGCGCCGTTGCCCAGCCAGCCGCCGCGGCGGTCGACCCACAGCAGCGCGGCCAGACCGACCACGGTCAGCGTGCTGTGCAGGGCCTGCTCGGTGGGCCACAGCGGGTGGATCCAGCTGATCGCGAAGACCGCCAGTACGGCGGCGAAAGCCCACTTCTTCGGGCCCGGGAAGCGGCGGGTGGTGGGCGAAGCAGACGTCGGGAGGACAGGCGCGGACATGGGAAATCGATCAGGATAGGGCGCGGCGTCTGCCGCCAGGTTCAGGCACTGAGGTGATCACCGCGGTCGAACAGCGCAGCCATTTCCGGCTTGGACAGGAACACCCAGGCATAGGCGGCCAACGCCATGCCCAGTGGTCCAGCCAGCACGCCCAGCCACGCCGCGCGCTGGCACCAGGCCAGCCCGGTGCGATGTGACAGCTGGCGCGCGGTGTGCAGCTGCACGAACCCCAGCACGGCGGCCAGCACGGCGATGGACGCATAGACCGTGGTCAGCATCCAGGCATCCTCCAACCCGCGCGACTGGGCCACCCAGCCGCTGAGGCCGAGGAACGCCACCGCGGCGACCCAGTGGAAACCGGCCAGGGCGTAGAACAGCACTCTCAGTGTCTGCAGATGGCTGGTCAGCTGCAGCTGCGCCAGGGTCTGATGCGGCAGCGGCGGTGGATTGCCGGAGGCGGTCATGCGGTCGCGGCGGGAAGGTCGAAGGCGGCCTTGACCTGCGGGCGCAGCAGGGTGATCAGGCTGAACACCCCCAGCACCGTGCCGACCGGCGTGAACAGGCAAGCCAGGCCAGCCGCGATCAGGCACAGCAGATGGCGACGGCGGCGGGACAGGCAGCGGCCGGCATAGGCCACGAACGCGCCCAGCGTGATGCCACCGAACACGACGACGCAGCCGAGAACGGTGAACACCCAGCCCATCAGGCGCTGTTCCTCCAGCGAGGAGGGCTCGCCGCCGGACTTCATCGGCAGGCTGCCGGTCAACGCGGCGATGCCGATCACGATGTGCAGGATGAAGATCAGCGAGAACAGCACGATCAGGCCACCGACCACGTAGTGTGCGATGGCCAGCATGCGCAGGTGGTCGGCATCCTGCGCGCTGAACGGCGGTACCGTCGCCAGCGGCGGCGGCACGGGGGCGGGCGACAAAGGGGGCGTTGCGTCCATGCGGGGCTCCTGGGTTGCCGGCGTCAGCCGATGTGGACGCGTTCGGCGCCTTCGGCGGTGACCACCTGGCCGATGGTCCAGTGCTCCAGGCCCTGCGCCTTGACTGCATCGGAAACGGCAGCCACCTGGTCCGCTGCGACGATCAGCACGAAGCCTATGCCGCAGTTGAAGGTGCGCCACATCTCGCTGTCGGCCACCGCGCCTTCCTTCTGCAGCCACTGGAACACCGGCGGCAGGGTCCATGACGACGCCTGGATGTCCAGGCCGAGGCCGTCGGGCACTACGCGGATGATGTTCTCGGTCAGGCCGCCGCCGGTGATGTGGGCCATGCCATGGATGGCCTCGCCGTGCGACTTCAGCAGCGACAGGATCGGCTTCACATAGAGGCGGGTCGGTGCCATCAGCGCATCGACCAGCTTCACGCCGCCTTCCAGCTCCAGATCGGCCGGGCGACCGGCGCGGTCGTAGATGCGGCGCACCAGCGAGTAGCCGTTGGAGTGCGGGCCGGAGGAGGCGATGCCGATCAGCACGTCGCCGGCGGCCACGCTGGCGCCGTCCTTCAGCTCGCTCTTCTCCACCGCGGCGACCGTGAAGCCGGCCAGGTCGTATTCGCCGGGGGCGTACATGTCGGGCATTTCAGCGGTTTCGCCGCCGATCAGCGCACAGCCGGCCTCGGTGCAGCCGTTGGCGATGCCGCCCACGACCGCTGCGGCGGTGTCGATGTCCAGCTTGCCGGTGGCGAAGTAGTCCAGGAAGAACAGCGGTTCGGCGCCCTGCACCAGCACGTCGTTCACGCACATGGCGACCAGGTCGATGCCGATCGTATCGTGGCGGTTCAGCTGGTGGGCCAGCTTCAGCTTGGTGCCCACGCCGTCGGTACCCGACACCAGCACCGGCTCGCGGTACTTGTTGGACAGGTCGAACAGGGCACCGAAGCCACCCAGGCCGCCCATCACTTCCGGGCGGAAGCTGCGCTTGACCAGGGGCTTGATCCGCTCGACCAGCGCATTGCCGGCGTCGATGTCGACCCCCGCGTCACGGTAGGTGAGGGGGGAGGGGGCGGAAGACGGGGTGTTGGTCACGGGCGTCGGCGCTGGCAGGGGTTGAACGGGCGATTTTAACAGGCCGCATTGGCGCAAAGGCCGTATTCGGGCAACAATTCCCCCGGATACGTCGAGCCAATGGATGTCCTGATGCGCCGCAGCCTGATTCTGACCCTGCTCCTTGCGCTGAGCCTGCCGGTGGCCACGATGGCCCAGAGCGGCCTTCGCACCGAGGGTGATGTCGCCACCGCCAGTGGCGCGTACGAGGCCGAAGTGCCCGTCAACAGCCAAGCCGAGGCCGATCGCAACGGCGCCCTGGCCCGCGCCCTGAGCGTGGTACTGGGCAAGCTGTCCGGCGACCGCAGCGTGATGTCCCGCCCCGGCGTGGTGCAGGCGCTGCGCAACGCCAAGGACTACGTGGCCAGCTACGACTACAAGCAGGACCAGAGCGTGGGCGCCAGTGGCGCCCCCAGCTTCCGTACCCTGCTGGTGGCCCGCTTCCGCGAGGATGATGTCGACTCGCTGGTGTCGGCGCTGGGCCTGCCGCTGTGGCCGCAGCCGCGACCGAAGCCGGTGCTGTGGCTGGCCGTCGACGATGGCAGTGGCCCGCGCCTGGTCAGCGTGCAGCAGGCCAACGCCGCCCGGCCGTTGCTGAACCGCGCCATCGAGCGCGGCTACAAGCTGGGCCTGCCCAGTGGTGGCGCCGCTGAACAGGCGCTGGCGGGTGCGATCTGGCGCCAGGACAGTGCCGCCGTGGCCCGTGCCTCCTCGCGCTACTCGCCGCCGATGCAGCTGATCGGCAAGTTGTACCGCGCCAATGGCGGCTGGCAGGCGGACTGGGTGTTCGTCGACAACGGCCGTGAACTGAACAAGTGGACCAGCAAGGACGCCAACGCCATGCGCGCGATGGCGGCCGGTGCCGACGGCGCCGCCGATGCGCTGGTCAAACGCTATGCCAAGGCCGGCGCCGCCGTCGGCCAGGCCGGGACCTACCGTGTGGTGGTCACCGGCATCAACAGCGCCGACGACTACCTGCGTCTGGCCGCCGGCCTGCGCGAGGTGCCGGTGGTGCGCAATGTCACCCCCCTGCATGCCTCGGCTGGCCAGCTGGAGCTGAACCTGGAGATGACCACCGGCCTGGCCGGCTTCAACCGCATGCTGGGCGACAACGGCGTGCTGGCGCCGAGCGCTCCGCTGCCGGCCCTGCCCGCTCCGATCGACGACACCACCGGTACTCCGGTGGCCGCCCCGGTCAGCAACGAGTACCGCCTGCGATGACTCTGACCCCGGAAGCGGAAATCGCGCAGTTCCTGCGCCGCCTGAAATACATCCTGTTCGCCGGCCTGATCGGCTGGGTGGTGTGGCTGCTGGCGCCGATCCTGACCCCGTTCGTGCTGGCGCTGGCGCTGGCCTGGCTGGGTGACCCGCTGGTGGACCGCATCGAGGCCACCGGTCGCTCGCGCATGACCGGCGTGGTGCTGGTGTTCGCGGCGATGGTGCTGGTGATCGTGGCGCTGCTGCTGGTGCTGGTACCGATGATCGAGCGCCAGATCACCACCCTGATCGCGGTTGCCCCGCAGGCACAGGCGTGGCTGATGGAGAAGGGGATTCCCTGGTTCGAGCAGAAGACCGGCCTGGAAGTGATGCAGTGGCTGGACCCGGACCGCCTGATCGAATGGGTGCGCAGCCACTGGCAGCAGGCCGGCGGCTTCGCCACCACGTTCATGGGCTACGTCTCGCGCTCCGGCTTCGCGATGGTGACCTGGGTGGTCAACATCCTGCTGCTGCCGATCCTGGCGTTCTACTTCCTGCGTGATTGGGACAAGCTGGTCGAGCGCGTGGCCTCGGTGATTCCGCGCAACCACATTGGCACCATCAGCGCGTTGGCGCGTGAGTCCAACGAGGTGCTGGGTGCGTTCATCCGCGGCCAGTTCCTGGTGATGCTGGCACTGGGCGTGATCTATGCCGGCGGCCTGTCGCTGGTCGGCCTCAAGCTGGGCCTGCTGATCGGCCTGATTGCCGGTCTGATCAGTTTCATCCCATACCTGGGAGCGACCACCGGCGTGCTGATGGCGGTGATCGCCGCGCTGGTGCAGGCACAGGGCTTCGACCTGAAGCTGCTGATCCTGGTCGGCGTGGTGTTCACCGTGGGCCAGCTGCTGGAGAGCTACGTACTGACCCCACGCATCGTCGGCGACAAGATCGGCCTGCACCCGGTGGCGGTGATCTTCGCGGTGATGGCCGGCGGCCAGCTGTTCGGCTTCCTCGGCATGCTGCTGGCGCTGCCGGTGGCGGCGGTGACCAACGTGCTGCTGCGCTACGCGCACCAGCGTTACCGCCAGAGCGAGCTGTACGTGGGCGAGAAGCCGGCAATCGTGCTTGACGGCGTGGTCGATGCGCCCCATATCATCGTTCCGAACGAAAAAGGCCCCGACCTGAAGTGATGGGTGTGCCGCAACTGCCGCTGGCCCTGCATTACCCGCGGGACCAGCGCCTGGAGACCTTCATCGGCGCGCCGGATGGTGCGCTGGCGCAGCTGCGCGCGATCGCGGTGGGTGCCAGCCACGATTGGGTCTACCTGGAAGGTGCGGCGGGCACGGGCAAGACCCACCAGGCGCTGGCGATGTGTTCCAGCGCCGAGCAGGCAGGGCGCCTGCCGACCTATGTGCCGCTGGCCAGTGCCGCCGGCCGCGTGCGTGCGGCGCTGGATGGGCTGGAGGCGCGTGAGCTGGTGGCGCTGGACGGCCTGGACGAGGTTGCCGGCAACCGCGACGACGAGATCGCGCTGTTCGATTTCCACAACCGCGCGCGCGCTGCAGGCGTGACCGTGCTGTACACGGCGCAGAAGGCCCCGGAAGCGCTGGGCCTGGTGCTGCCGGACCTGCGTTCACGGCTGGGCCAGTGCGTGCGCGTGCTGCTGCAGCCGCTGGATGAGGAGGGGCGGGCAGCGGTGCTGCGCGAACGCGCGCTGCGACGCGGCCTGGCGATCGACGAGGCATCCATCGAGTGGCTGCTGTCGCACACCGGGCGCGAGCTGGGTGGGTTGATCACGCTGCTGGACTGGCTGGACCGCGAGTCGCTGGCGGCGAAGCGGCGGATCACCGTGCCGTTCCTGCGCCAGGTGCTGGAAGAAGGCCGGCCCCGCTACTGAGGGTGGGGTTTGTTTGCAGGGCTGCGCCCTGCACCCGCAGAAGCAACGTCAACGTCAAAAGCTGGCTATCCGTGGGGATGGCGGGGTGGATCCGGTTGCGGGGGACGCTGCAAGTACGTCCATGTAAGCTCGGTCGCCGCATCCATGCGGCTCACGCCCCCGCAACCGGACCCACCCCGCCTTCGACAGTTGGCCGCGATCTGCCGGGACTGCGTACTGCACTGCTGACTGCTGACTGCTGTTGTTGGGTGTCGACCTTGGTCGTCACCAGAGCAAGCGCAGCGAAGCGACCCGCTTTTGCTTTTCTTTTTTCTTTTCCGTGGCTGGACGCCCACGGAAACTGTCAGAGGCCGGGCGGGGTGGGTTCGCGGGGGTGTCCGCGGCATGGATGCCGCGGCCAAGCCCCCAGGGACGGGTCCACGGCGTCCCCCGCGAACCCACACCGCCCGGCCAAGCACAGCTGTTGATTTGAGCGACCAGCCACGAGGGGCTCAGCCGTTCGCCGCCAACTCAGCATCCAGCGCACGAAGCCGATCCACGGTGCCGACATCGGTCCAGCGCCCCCGATGGTGCTGTCCCGTCATCAACCCCTGCGCCATGAAATGCTTCTGCAGCGGCACCACCGAGAACTTCGGCGGCAGCCGCTCGCTGCCCGGCGCCTCGCCGATCACCGTGCGCCAGTCGGCCACGATCGAAGGACGGTACACGCCGATGCCGGCATAGGTCAGGCACGGGCCTTCGCGATCGTGGTGCAGCACCCCCTGCGTATCGAGGCGGTAGTCACCGTCCGCGTGCTGAACCGGATTGTCGACCAGCACCAGGTGCGCCTGGCCCCGCGGCTCGCGCGGCAGCGTGGCGAAATCGAAATCGGTCCAGATGTCGCCGTTCACCACCAGGAACGGGGCATCGCCCAGCACCGGCAGGGCGTTGAGGATGCCACCGCCGGTCTCCAGCGGGGTCGCTCCTTCGTACAGGAAATGCAGGTGCAGGCCCCATTGGCTGCCATCGCCCAGCGTCGCCGGGAACTGTTCGGCCAGCCATGCGGTGTTGACCACCACCTCGCGCACGCCGAGTGCGGCCAGGCGTTCCAGGTGCCAGACGATCAACGGCTTGCCAGCCACTTCCAGCAGCGGCTTGGGCGTGTGCAGGGTCAGCGGGCGCATGCGCTCGCCGAGGCCGGCGGCAAAGACCAGCGCCTTCATCGGGCCACGCGCATCGGTGCACCCAGCTCGGCCAGCGCCGGCTTGATGCGCTCGTCCAGCAGCTGCTGCAGCGGTGCCAGTTCCCGATAGCGCGGCAGCACTTCATCCAGATAGGTGATGAAGCGCGGTGCGTCGTCGAGGTAATGGCCCTTGTTGTCGCGGTAACGCAGCCGGCAGAACAGGCCCAGGATCTTCACGTGGCGCTGGATGCCCATCCAGTCGGCATCGCGCAGGAAGGTGGCGCGGTTGGGCACCGGCAGGCCGGCGTCGCGGGCGCGCTCGTGGTACTGCGCCAGCCACTCGTCCACACGCTCCAGCGGCCAGCTAAGGAACGCGTCCTTGAACAGGCTCATCGCGTCGTAGGCGATCGGGCCGCGCACCAGGTCCTGGAAATCCAGCACTGCGGGACCATTTTCGACCGGCATCAGATTGCGCGGCATGTAATCGCGGTGGGTCATCAGCTGGGCCTGGCCCAGCGCGTTGTCCATCAAGCGGCGGTGTACCAGCTGCAGGCCTTCGATCTCGCCGCAGTCCAGCTCCAGGTTCAGGTGGCGCTGCAGGAACCATTCGTCGAACAGGCCGGCATCGCGCTGCAGCAGTGCTTCGCCGAACTGGCCGAAGTCGGTCGGCACCGGGATCGCCTGCAGGCGCAGCAGCTGTTCGATCGAACGGCCGAACCATTCATCGGCATTGCGCTCGTCGAGGATCCTGGCCAGGGTCGGGCCGCCGAGATCTTCCAGCAGCAGGAAGCCGGCATCCAGATCCTGCGCCAGCAGCGCGGGCACGCGCAGGCCGTTGTCGTGCAGCAGGCCGCGCATGCGCAGCCACGGCCTCGGATCTTCCAGCCCCGGCGGGGCATCCATCACGATGTGGCTGCCGCGCGTGCTGGTGGTGCGCCAGTAGCTGCGCATGCCGGCATCGACCGAGGCGCGTTCGACCACCGCGTTGGCATCATCGAGCTGGGTACGGGCCCACTGCAGGCGCTGCGCGCTGCGCTGGGGATCGGAGGCGGGTTCGGTCATGCAGGCATATCCGGGCGCGCCGGGCGCGCCAACGTCGGGAACAGGAAGGGAAGGAGGGACGGGGTCAGCGACGGCCGCTGAACAGGCGCAGCACGGCCAGCACGGCCACCGCACCCACTACCGCACCGAGGAAACCGGCCGGCTCACCGGGGGCGTACCAGCCCATGTACTGGCCGAACCAGCCGGCCACCAGGGCGCCAAGGATGCCCAGCACGATGGTCAGCAGGCAGCCCATGCGGTTGTTGCCGGGCATGAAGAAACGCCCGAGCAGGCCGACGAAGAAGCCGACCAGGATGATGTAGAGCCAGCTGCTGCTGCCGAACAGACCATTCATGCGCGCGATTTCCGCCAAGGGTGGACGCAGCCTAGCAAGGCCAGGCTGCGTCCGTCACGGGTGCCGGATCAGCAGCAGCCGTGGTCGCCGTGGCGGGTGCCGCTGTCGGCAGCCACCGGCGAACCGCTGGTCTCGCCGCGCAGGCTGGCCGCGTAGTGCTCGCTGATCACCTTGGACACGCAGGCGGTGACCTTCTTGCCCATCGGGATGTGCAGGAACTCGTTCGGGCCGTGCGCATTGGAGTGCGGGCCGAGCACGCCGGTGATCATGAACTGGGCACCGGGGAACTTCTCGCCCAGCATGCCCATGAACGGGATCGAGCCGCCTTCGCCCATGTACATCGCCGGCTTGCCGAAGAAAGCCTGGCTGGCGTCGTCGATGGCCTGGGTCAGCCACGGCGCCATGGCCGGGGCGTTCCAGCCGGTGGAGGCCTTTTCCAGGTCCAGGGTGACCTGCGCGCCATTCGGCGGGTCGCGCAGCAGCGCTTCCTTCAGCAGCTCGCCGCAGGTCTTGCCATCGGCCGTCGGCGGCAAGCGCAGCGACAGCTTCACCGAGGTCTGCGGGCGCAGCACGTTGCCGGCCGATTCCAGCGGCGGCATGCCGCCGACGCCGGTGACCGACAGCGCCGGGCGCCAGGTGCGGTTGAGCACCAGCTCGGTCAGGTCCTCGTTCATCGGGCGCAGGCCGTCAACCATCGGGAACTTCTCGAAGATCTCGGTATCCACCACTTCGGCGGCGCGCTTGGCCTGTTCCAGGCGCTCGGCCGGGATCTCGACGTTCATGCCGTCGATCAGGATGCGGCCGGTCTCCTGGTCTTCGATGCGCGAAAGGATCTGGCGCAGCAGGCGGAAGCTGGACGGGATCACGCCGGAGGCATCGCCGGAATGCACGCCTTCGTTGAGCACCTTCACGGTGAAATTGCCGCCGGTCAGGCCGCGCAGCGAGGTGGTGCACCACAACTGGTCGTAGTTGGCGCAGCCCGAATCCAGGCAGACCACCAGCGACGGCTTGCCGATGCGGTCGGCGAGGTGGTCGACGTAGGCTGGCAAGTCGTAGCTGCCCGACTCTTCACAGGCTTCGATCAGCACCACGCAGCGCGCGTGCGGCAGGCCCTGGGCCTGCAACGCCAGCACGGCGGCCAGCGAGCCGAAGATGGCGTAGCCGTCATCGGCGCCGCCGCGGCCATACAGCTTGTCGCCGCGCAGGACCGGGGTCCACGGGCCGAGGTCGTCGTCCCATCCGGTCATTTCCGGCTGCTTGTCCAGGTGGCCGTAGAGCAGGATGGTGTCGTCGCCGGTCTCGGCGCCGGTGGCCGGAATTTCCAGGAAGATCAGCGGGGTACGGCCTTCCAGGCGCACCACTTCAACCTTCAGGCCGGGCAGCTGCTGGGCCCTGGCCCAGTTCTCCATCAGCGTCACCGCCTGTTCCATGTAGCCGTTCTGCACCCAATCGGCGTCGAACATCGGCGACTTGTTGGGAATGCGGATGTAGTCGACCAACTGCGGGACGATCTCGCTGTCCCACTTGTCATTGACGAATTGGCCGAGCTTGGCGCTGTCCATCTGAAACTCCGGTTGCATGGGCTGATCCGGCCATTCTACGCCTGTGCCACGGGTAGGGTTTTTCCTACATCACGTCGGGTATTTGGCTGGCTTACGGAAATCCGGGAAACCGATAGGCTGTGTGCATGTGGTGACGGACACTGTTCCTACCGACGGGATTGCCGGTCGGGGCGGCCAGAATCACAAGGAGATACACGTTGTGCCTTGGTTTGTCGTGTTGAGGGCACTGGTGCTGGTCATGGGGATCGCTGGGGCGCATGCCGCCGAACCGATCGACATCAACCGCGCCGATGCCCAGGCGCTGCAGCAGGGATTGACGATGGTCGGAGCCGCCAAGGCCGAGGCGATCGTCGAGCACCGGCGCAGACACGGCCCGTTTCATCGCGTCGAGGACCTGACGCAGGTGAAGGGGATAGGGAAAGCAATCGTCGAACGGAATCGACAGCGGATCACCGTAGGCAACAGGTTGTTGCCGGCGGATCCGGTACCCGGATCGGTACCGGTGCGAACCGTACCGAGGCGCTGACAGCAGGAATCGTCGGAACCGGCAGGAAGCTGGTTCAGCGGTCACGGACAGGACGGCCGTGACCACCGACCGCCGCAGGACGCGGCACCAATCACCAGGATGGTGGCATCACAGACCTGTGGAAGGGGCTGAGATACAAGCAGGACAGACGCGGCCGCGTGCAGGATGCAACGCTACCCCCACAGCGCAGGATGCGAGGGGGCGGCAGCAGGCCGACAAGGACGTAACGATTGCCCGGTACGACACATGGCTGTGTCGCCGGGCAGTTTCATTTCCGGCGCCTGGTTTTGCCGCGGCCACCACGGGCCGATGGTGTACGGTGGCCGCACCGCATGGAAAGGACCCCCGCTGGATGCTCGCGCTCCGCCCCACCACCCTGATGCTCGCCCTTGCACTGGCCCTGCCGCTGCTGGCCCATGCCGCTGCGCCGACAGCGGCTGGCAAGCCCACGGCTGCCGCAGCCAGCAGCGCTGAAGTGCGCGGGCCGACCGACCTCAAGCCGGGCGAATACCTCTGGCATCCGGAAATCTCGCCGACCGGCCCGATCGTGCTGGTGGTCAGCCTCGATGAGCAGCGCGCCTACGTCTACCGCAACGGCATTGCCATCGGCCTGACCACGATCAGCTCGGGCAAGGCCGGGCACGAGACGCCAACCGGCGTGTTCACCATCCTGCAGAAGGACAAGGACCACAGGTCCAACCTCTACAACAGCGCGCCGATGCCGTACATGCAGCGGCTGACCTGGGACGGCATCGCCCTGCATGGCGGCAGCCTGCCCGGGCATCCCGCCTCGCACGGCTGCGTGCGCCTGCCGCAGGCCTTCGCGCAGAAGCTGTTCAGCGAAACCCAGCGCGGCGATACCGTGGTCGTGGCCGATGCCAAGAGCTCACCGATGACCCTGGCCTATCCGTCGGTGCTGGCGCCGGTGAACGCGCGCGGTCAGGCGCTGCCGGAGGCCGAGGGCGGAGCCCCGGCACAGGCCTGGTGGGACGACAGCGCGGCGCCGGCCGGGCAGGTCGGCATCCTGGTCAGCCTGCACGACCAGCGCCTGTACGTGCTGCGCGATGGCGTGATGATCGGCGAGTCGCCGCTGAAGGCTGACGCCCTGCCGGCGTTCCAGGGCACCACGCTGTTCGTGATGGGGCAGGGTTACAGCGACACCCCCAGCCCGCTGGACGTGAACCAGCGCCTGCACCAGTGGACGGCCTACCCGTTGCTGGGCCAGGACCGTGCCCAGGCCACGCCGGACCTGCTGGCCACGCCCTCGCTGCCGATGGCGCTGCCAGCCGATTTCGCCCGCCAGCTGTACCAGGTGCTGGTGCCGGGCACGACCCTGCTGGTGACCTCGCTGCCGGCGGTCCGCCCAAGCCCGGCTGAATCCGGAATGCAGCCGGTCTTGGAATCCGAGCCGCCAGGGTCCACCCTCAAGGGCAACTGAGTCCCCTCGTTGTGCCCATGACTGCATCCCGCCTGTGCCGGCTGGCCGCGTTCGGCCTGCTGGCGACCTCGGCCAGCGCCCCGGCGCTGGCACAGACGCCCGCCCTTGCCACCAGCGCCGATGATCTGGCTGCCCTGCTGTCGCGCAGTGCGCCCAAGGCCGACCGCCACGTGTTGCAGCTGGCGGCGCACGCCATGCGCTGTGCGCTGCAGCGGCCGGAACTGGGCATCAATGGTGATCGCCTCAGCGTGATCGACTATTCGCGCCCGTCCACCGAGCCGCGCCTGTGGGTGTTCGACCTGGCCCACCAGCGCCTGCTGTTCGAGGAGTGGGTGGCGCATGGCCGCAACAGTGGCGAGAACCGCACCGAGCACTTCTCCAACCGCGATGGCAGTTTCATGTCCAGCCTCGGCGCGTTCACCGCGCAGGAGACCTACATGGGTGGCAATGGATATTCGCTGCGCCTGGCCGGGCTGGAACCGGGCTTCAACGACCGCGCGCGTGACCGAGCCATCGTCATCCATGGTGCGCCATACGTGAACCCGGCTGCCGCGCAGCTGCAGGGGCGGCTGGGCCGCAGCCTGGGTTGCCCGGCGGTGCGCCTGTCGGTGGCCAGGCCGCTGATCGATGCGTTGCGTGGCGGCACGATGGTGTTTGCTTACTACCCCGACCAGGATTGGCTGAAGCACTCGCAGCTGCTGGCCGGCGGGTGCGGTGGCCAGGGCACGCTCGCCACGCGGTGATGCACGACGGCGCGCGGCATGATGCAATGCGCCGATGAACATCGACTCCCTGCTGCACATTCCGAGCCAGGTGATCTCCAGCCTGGACTACCGCCGCGAACGTTGGCGCAACGGCCTGGGCTGGACCCGCGAGATCCTGCGCCTGCCCGCGCAGGGCGATGACTGGGCGCTGCGCCTGTCGGTGGCCGAAATCGAGCAGGATGCCGCGTTCTCTGCCTTCCCCGGCGTGGAGCGCGAACTGGTGTTGCTGCAGGGCAATGGCGTGCGTCTGCGCTTCGACGATGGCCGCGTGGCCGAAGTGTTGCCACCGCATGGGCGGGTGCGCTTTGCGGGCGAGGAAACATTGCACGGCGAACTGGTGGACGGCATCACCCACGACTTCAACCTGATGTGGAAGCGCGAGCTGCTGCAGGCCGAACTGCTGCACCGGCCGCTGGTGGGCGCGATGTTCTTCTTCTGCGAACCGGGCGTGGCCTGGGCGCTGCATCTGCTGGCCGGTCAGGCGGAGTTTGGTGCCGACAGCGGCCTGCCGGCGCTGCAGGCGGGCGATACCGCATGGTTGGCGGCCGGCGAACGTCAGCGGCACGCGTTGCAGGGTGGTGGCGAGTTGCTGGCGATACGGGTCAGTGCAGCAGCGGGATGATTGCTGGGCGCCGGTGGGCTCCATCCACGCATGGCGTGGATCTACAGCTGTGAGGTTGTCACCATGCCTGGGCACGCCGTCATGGTTCGGCTGTGGTTGGGGTCAGAGCCCTTTCCTGCGGAAAGGGATCCGACCCCGATGGTTCGTTCAATACACATCGCGCCGGTAACGACCGGCCAGCAACAGCGCTTCCTTGCCCGCAGTACCCAACACCTGCTCGATCACCGCATCCACCGCCGGGGCCATGCCCTGCAGGCTGCCGCAGACCAGGATCGTCGTGCCTTCATCCACCCACTGCCGCAGCGTTGCCGCTTCGGCCAGCAGCCGGTCCTGCACATAGCGATGCGCGCCGCCATCGCGGCTGAATACCGCATCCAGCCGCGCCAGCGTGCCGTCGGCCAGCATCGCCTGCAGTTCTTCACCGAAGTGGAAGTCGTGCGCGGCGGTGCGCTCGCCAAACAGCAGCCAGGTGCGGCGCGCGCCACTCCGGGCACGTTCGTGCAGATGCGCGCGCAGGCCGGCGATGCCGGTGCCGTTGCCGATCAGCAGCAGCGGCACATCGGCGGGCACGCCATGGAAATTGTCGTTGCGGCGCAGACGCAGCTGCACCGGTTCGTCGATGGTCGCGTGGTCGCACAGCCAGCCACTGCCGATGCCCGGTGTTCCATCGGCGCGCAGTTGGCGGCGCAGCAGCAGCTCCACCGCACCGTCGGCCATCACCGAGGCGATCGAGTACTCGCGATGCGGCAGCGGCTGCAGGGTCGCCAGCAATGCAGGCAGATCACCCGGGGGAACCAATGAGGGCAGGTGCGAGCGCGCGACGCGTGCCAGCAACGTCTGTCCGTCATCCAGCACGATGTCCGCGTCAAAGCGTTGTGTGTCCAGCCAGGCACGCACGGTGTGCGATGCGTGCTGTGGGCCGATCTCGGCGATGTCACCGGCCTGCCATTGCGCATCTGCATCGGCTGGGGGCTGCAGGCGCAACCAATACACGGGGCCGCCGGGGCTGCCGGGGTTCAGATGCTCGCGCTGCAGCAGCGTCCACGGCTGGTACTCGGCCGGACTCCAGTCGGGCAGTTCGCTGGCGCTATCGCCGAGTTGTCCCAGCAGCTGTTGCCAATGACGCAGCGCCGCCGGATCGGCGTTGTCGACTTCGATTGCATCGAACAGTGGATGCGCGCCGTGCTGGCGCAGCCATTGGTCGAGCTGGTGACCGAATCCGCAGAAGTGGCCATAGCTGCGGTCGCCCAGTGCGAGCACGCCGTAGTGCAGATGCTGCAGCGAGGGCGGCGTGGCCATCACCCCGCGCAGGAACGACAGGGCGTGGTCGGGCGGATCACCTTCGCCGGTGGTGCTGGCAATGAACAGCGCGCGCTGGCTGTCGGCCAGCAACGCGGCGTCGACCTCATGCAGTCCGCGCACGCGCGCTGGCACGCCGGCACCGCGCAGGGCCTCGGCGCTGCGTTCGGCCAGGTCGCGGGCGAAGCCGGTCTGGCTGGACCAGGCCAGCAGGACGGGCGCGGTGTCTCCGCTTGCGGCATCGTCGCGCGGGCGCCCACGCCACCACAGTGCAACGCAGGCCAGCGCATACAGCGCCGTGGCGAGTACCGCGATCTGTGACTGCCGCGCAGGTGGCGCACCCTGCCACCACGCTTCACCGAGGTGCAGGCGCAGCAGCGCCCAGCCGATCAGCGCCAGCAGCAGCAGGACCAGCGCGTTGCCGAGCCACGCGCGCGACGGCCGGGTACTCATGGGCTCTGCTCGTCGAGCAGGCGCTGGAAGGCGCTGCTGAGGAATTCCTGCGGGCCGTCTGCTGCACGCTGCAGGTAGCGTGCAGCCAGGCCTTCGCGCTCGGCCAGCGCCATGCCCTGTTCGCGGCCCAGCACGGTCAGTGCGGTGGCCCAGGCATCGGCGTGCATGGCGTCGTCGGCCACCACGGTGACTGCCGCGGCAACCTGGCGCACCGGTCTGCCCGAACGCGGGTCCAGGCTGTGACTGTAGGCCTCGCCATCGACCTGGTACTGGTGCCAGCGATCGCCGGAGGTGGCCACCGCCTTGCCCTCCAGCGCCAGCACCCGCGGCGGGGTATTGGTGTGCGCATCTTCTTCCGGCGCGGACTCCACCAGCACGCGCCACGGCTGGCCGTCCGGTTTGCGGCCGTAGCCGGCCAGTTCGCCGCCGACTTCGACCAGCGCGGCAGTGATGCCCTGTGTGCGCAGCCACGCAGCGACATGGTCGACGCCAAAGCCCTTGGCGATCGCGGAGAGATCCAGTTCCAGCCCACCCGGTTGCAGCAGCGCATCGTCCTGCCATTGCAGGCGCTGCCAACCGCAGCGATCGCGCGTGGCCTGCAGGGTAGCGTCGTCGGGCTGGCGGCGTTCACCGGCATGTGCACCGAAGCCCCACAGTGCAACCAGCGGACCGACGGTGGGATCGAAGGCGCCGCCACTGGCGGAAGCGATGGCCTGTGCGCAGGCCACAACGTGGCGGGTCTCGGCCGGCAGCACGCACCATTGGCCCGCGTCGGCGCGGTTGTAGCGGCTCAGGTCCGAACCGGGCTCCCAGGTACTCATCTGCGCGACCACTTCGTCCAGCCGCGCCTGGATGCCGGCGTGCAGCGGGTGCAGGTCGCGCTGGCGCGACGCGACCAGCGACACGCTCCAGGTGGTGCCCATGGTGGTGCCGCCGAGGCGGGCGATGTCGAGCAGGGAATCGGTCATGGTGATGCGTTGCGGGTGCGATGCCGGGCTGCCCGGCATCGCGGTCCGCGTCATTACTGCGGCAGCACTTCCAGCGTGGCGACATAGCTCAGGCGGCGCTTGGCGGCCTGCTTCACCGACGTCTTGTTGTCCTCGGTGCCGGTTTCCAGCCAGTACATGCCGGCTTCCGGCCAGGTCACCTTGATCTCGCCCTTGGCATCGCTGGTGACCTTCAGCTCGTCCTGTGCGTTGCGGTAGCGGGTGGCGCCACGCACGATCTCGAATTCCAGGCCGGCGGCCGGTTTGCCGTCGACCAGCACGCGGAAGGTGGCTTCCTCGCCGGCGAACAGATCGTTCGGGTGGCCGACGGCGACCAGCTCGATGCCACGGTTGGTCGGCTTCAGCGCAGTATCGTTAGGCGCGCCGTTGGTGACGAAGGTCTCCACGCGGCCGACCGACTGGCTCACTTCCAGCTTCTTCGCGTCCTTGGGCAGTTCGCCGAAGGTGGCGACGCTGCCGCGCCAGCGCTTGCGCTCGCCGTTCTGCTCGTAGGTGGCGAACAGGCCATCGTTGACCGACGCGATGCGGTAGGTGCCCGGCTGCTTCAGTTCGATGTCGAACACGCTGCGGTACTTGCCGGTCGACGCGTTCTGCGGCTGCACGGTGCTGCCGTCCGGTGCGGTGATCACCAGCGATTCCAGGCGCAGCGGCACGTGGTTGAAGTAGAACAGATCGTTGGAGACCGCACCGTCGACGGTGATCCACGGCGCGTTGCCGGCGATCACGGTCTGCGAGGGCAGCAGCCAGGCCTTGTGGGCCAGGGCGGAGAAGGGAAGGGCAGCGGCCAGGGCGGCGGCGAGGACGAGCGTGCGCTTCATGCGGAAGACTCCAGTTGGAAGGGGTCGGATCCCTTTCCATCGGAAAGGGCTCTGACCCCGGGGGATACGGCGATGGGGTCGGAGCCCTTCCTGCGGAAGGGATCCGACCCCGGCTCAGGCAGTTATGGTTTGACGGCGAGGGTGACCTGGCCCAGTTCGGTGGCGCCCTGCGCCTTGCCGTTCTGCGCGGCGGTGGCCGGCCAGGTGAAGGGGATCTTCAGCAGTTCGCGGCCGCCGACTTCGCGCACCGCTTCCACCACCAGGGTGTAGTTGCCCGGGGCCAGCTGCTTCAGTGCCGGCTGCCTGTCATTGAACGACAGTGCGTGCTTGCCGGCCGGGCGGGTCGGACCGGTCACGCCGTCCACCGGCACCTGCAGGGTGCGGCCGCTCTTGCGCCACCACTGGCGCAGGTCGGGCAGCCACTTGGTGCCGTGGCCTTCGCTGTTGCTGGTCTGCTGGTACCAGACCGAGAGGTTGGCCGCGACCTTCTGGTCGGCGCCTTCCAGCCACACGGCCACATACGGGCGGTGGTATTCGGCCACGTTGAGCTTGGGCACTTCGACGTTGATGTCGAGGGTGGTGGCATAGGCCGGCGAGGTGGCCAGCAGGCCGCTGAGGGCGATGGTCAGTGTGACGCGCATGGGGCGGCTCCGGAAACGGGGAAAAGTCAGTGGATCAGCAACAGGGCGATCAGCAGCGGGATCATCAGGCCGAGGCCGACCAGCGGCCAGGTCATGCGCCGCTGCCGCGCATGCAGGTGCAGCAGGAACAGGCCGGTGATGCAGAACACCAGGCAGGCCACGGCGAACAGGTCCAGGAACCAGCCCCACGCCGGGCCCGCGTTGCGGCCCTTGTGCAGGTCGTTGAGGTAGGACACCGCGCCGCGCGAGGTCGATTCGTATTCCACCGCGCCGGTCTCGCGATCGATGCTCAGCCAGGCGTCGCCGCCGGGGCGGGGCAGCGACAGGTAGATCTCTTCGGGCGACCACTCGGCCGGTCGCCCGCCGATGGCGATGCCAAGCTGCGTGTCCAGCCACTGCCGGGCAGGGCGCGGAATCGGTGCGTTGCCGTCTTCGCGCGTGCCGAGCTGTCCAAGCAGCGCGGCCGGCAGTTCCAAATGCTGGTTCTGCACCTCGGGCTTGGCCTCGATCTTCGCGGCATGGTTGAGGGTCAGGCCGGTCACCGCGAACAGCAGCATGCCGATCAGGCACACCGCCGAGCTGATCCAGTGCCACTGGTGCAGCGTCCGCAGCCAGAAGCCACGGTTCTGTTGCTGCTGCACGGTGGAAGAGGCAGGACGGCTCACGGCACGGTTCGAGGCGGACGGGGACTGCCCATTACATCATTGGTGAGAATAGCTCGCAATTGCGTATCGTTCTGTATCCCGGGAGCAGGCATTGCGGGTTGCCGGCCAGCGGCCGGCACTACCGATCAGTAGATCCACGCCATGCGTGGATGAAGCGGTGCCGACCAAGGTCGGCACCCACCGGGGCAGGGCGCGGCGATCAGAACTTCGCGTTCAACGAAATCCAGTAGCTGCGGCGCTGGTCCTTGGTCGCGTAGTCATCCACGCAACTGAACTCGCTGGGATTGAGCAGCAGGCACGACTGTGAAACGAAGTCCTTGTCGAACAGGTTGTTCACCCGTGCGTTGACCGTCAGCCACGGCGTGGCCTTCCAGCTGCCCCCCAGGTGGAAGATCGTGTAGTCCTCGTAATAGCGCACGTGGCGGGTGCCGGCACTGTCGATGAGGGTGTCGCGATAGCGGTCGTAGCGGCCTTCGCCGATCAGCGACAGGCTGATCGCTTCGTTGATCTGCCAGTTGAGGCTGGCGTTGGCCATGTGCTTTGCCGGCGTGGTACCTGAGATCGGGCGTCCCTTGTCGGGGCCGCTGGTCTGCTCGCTCCTGGTCCAGGTGTAGTTGCCGCGCAGCTGCAGGTTGTCGAGCAGGTCGACATGACCGGCCAGTTCTGCACCGCGGGTCTCGGCCTTGTCGATGTTCACGCTCTGGGTGAAGGTGCTGTAGCCCAGTGCTGCCCAGCCTGGGCCGATGTCCACGCAGTAGCCGCTGCCGGCGCGGGCCACTTCGCAGTTCGGGAACGTGCCGCCGCTGGCGATCTTGTCTTCGAACGTGTTGAAGAAGCCGGTGACGTTGAAGCCCCAGCGCTGGCCTTCGTAGTAGGCGGCCAGCTCGTAGTTGGTGCTGGTTTCAGGCTTGAGGTTCGGGGAACCGACCAGAGGCAGCACGCCCTGGCCACCAAAGCCGGTGATGCCCGGGAACAACTGGTCCGGTCGCGGGGTCTTGTAGCCGGTGCTGACGCCACCCTTGAAGGTCCACGCATCGCTGGCGTTCCACACCAGGTAGCCACGCGGACTGACGTGGCTGCCGAACACGTTGTGGTCGTCGTAGCGCAGGCCGAAGGTAGCGGTGAGGGTATCGGTCAGCGCCCAGTTGTCCTCGGCGAACAGCGCCCACATGCGGTGCTTCTGCCTGGTGTTGCTGCGATAACCGGCGCCATCCATGCCGAACACGCCGTCGATCATGTCGGTGTCGTTGTACTGGCCACCGACGGTCAGCTTGTGCGCGCCGAAGTCGAGGTCGAGCATCGTGTCGAGCACGTAGCCTTCCAGTTCCATGGTGCGCAGCGGACGCGGCAGGAACGCCTGCAGGCGCGCCATCTCGCTCGGGTTGAGCGCGGCCAGGGCATTGCCACGGCCGGCCGCACAGTTGTTGGCGGCACCGGTGCGGCGGCAGACGTCATTCCACAGCGTCTGCAGGTTGGCGCGCTCGTCCAGGGTCAGCGGCAGCGAACGACCCAGGTTGCTGCTCTTGCTGTGGGTCAGTGAGGTCTGCCAGGTGCCGAAGCTGTAGCGGCCCTGGTGGGTCAGCGATACCTGGTCACGCTCATAGCGCTGGTAGGCGGTGTAGCCCACGCGCGGCTGCACCACGCGGCGGGTGACGGTGCCGCTGCCGTTCGGGTTGGGGATGACCGCATTGCCGACGCGCCACAGGCTGCCCAGGCTGTCCAGCGTGCCGGTCTGGCCTTCGCTGTTGTCGTACTTCTGCCGCGACACGTCGTAGTCCAGCCACAGTTCGTGGTCATCGTTGACCCGGAAGTCCAGGCGCACGCCGGTATTCCAGTTGGTGTTGGCCACCGACTTGCCACCGCCGCCGAAGCCGATGCTGCGCTCCCACAGGCTGCCGTCGGGCAGGGTCAGTGCGTCCCACTCCGGATTGGAGGCCTTGGCGTCGTAGTAGCTGCCGCGCACCGCCAGGCTGAGGCGGTCCTTCAGCAGCGGGCCGCTGAGATACAGGTCGGTGGTGCGCGCATCACCGAACTGGTCGTCCTGCTGCACGGTGAAGCCCTGGGTCACGGCGCCGTGCCAGCTGTCCTGGTTGCGTCGGGTGATGATGTTGATGACGCCACCCATCGCGTCCGAGCCGTACAGCGTGGACATCGGGCCGCGCACGACTTCGATGCGCTCGATCGCGTCCAGCGGCGGCAGGTAGGCGAACTGGCCGCCACCGAAATTGTTCGGGTACAGCTGGCCGACATTGCTCTGGCGGCGGCCGTCGATCAGCACCAGGGTGTATTCGGACGGCAGGCCGCGCATGGAGATGGTGGCGCGGCCGTTCTTGTCGGTGGCCTCCAGGCCGACGTCGATGCCCTCGACGTCGCGCAGCGCGTCGACCAGGTTGGTGTAGGGGCGCTTGCTGAGTTCTTCGCGGCTGACCACGCTGATGCTGGCCGGTGCATCGATCACCTTCTGCTCGAAGCCGGAGGCGGTGACCACCACCTTGTCCAGCGTCTGTGGCGCGCCGGAAGCGTCACCGTGGGCGAAGGCAGGGGCGGTCATGGCCGCCAGCACGGCGCTGGTCAGCAGGGTACGGGACAGGGACGAACGGACACGATGGCGCTGGGCCATGGCAGTAACCTCGAAGGATGCAGGGTGGTGCGATGCCAGGCGCGAACGGCGCGGCATGCACGGGGAGGCCCGGTCAGGGGCGGCAGGGATGAAGCAGGCAGCGGCGCGCGGGCACGACCGCGCAGGCGGTCACGCGGGGCCGTGAATCAGGCGAGCGGCGGCGCCTGGCCGCGTTGCTGGCGGCGCCCGGGCGCATCGGCCCAGGGCGTGTCCGGAGCGGCCAGCGGCCAGTCCGGGCGCACGCCGGGCATGGCCGGCGTGGCGGGTATGAGTTCAAGCTCGGTGCGCAGCCATTGGCTGGCCAGCAGCAACGGCGGGCGTGCCTTCTCGGCTGATTTCACCGGAGCGGCAGCACAGCGGCGCAGCTTGGCCGGTGCCTCTTCCTGCAAGGCGCCTTCGCCGCCGCGCTCTTCCAGCGGCATCTGCACGGCCATTCCGGCCTGGCCGTGTGGCAGCAGCGGCAGGGTGCCCAGCAGCAAGGCCAGCATCGCCACCCACGCCAGCAGGCTGGCCAGCGCAGGACGCTGGCCGCGCATGGCGGTGCCCATCTTGCGATGGATGAGTGGACGAGGGCGAAGCGGGCGCAGCAAGCAGGGGTCCCCAGGGGTCTGCCGGCAGCGGCCGGCATCAACGGGGCGTGATTGTAATGAGAGCTGTTAGCCGTTGCAAATGAGAATGATTGCCAAAATGTCGCAGGCCAGCCCGACCGGGCTCAGACCTCGCTCCAGCGCCGCAGCAGGTTGTGGTACACGCCGGTCAGCTGCAGCACCGCCTCGGCGTCGCCGCCGGTCTGCCGCAGGCGCTCGATCGAGCCGTCCATTTCCCATAGCAGGCGGCGCTGCACATCGTCGCGGACCATGCTCTGCACCCAGAAGAACGAGGCCACGCGCGCGCCGGCGGTGACGGGGCGCACCTGGTGCAGGCTGCTGGACGGGTACACGATCAGGTCGCCGGCCGGCAGCTTCACTTCGTGCTCGCCGTAGGTGTCGCTGATGATCAGTTCGCCGCCCTCGTACTCGTCCGGCGCCGACAGGAACAGGGTGCAGGAAATGTCCGAACGCAGCTGTTCGCCGTTGGCCAGGTTCATCACCGCGCCATCAACATGGAAGCCATAGGTGCCGCCACCGCTGTAGCGGTTGAAGCGCGGCGGCAGGTATTTCAGCGGCAGCGCGGCGCTGAAGAACAGCGGGTGCCGGGCCAGCGCGACGAGGATGATCTCGCCCAGTTCGCGGCGCAGCGGTGAGGCCTCGGGCAGCTGCTGGTTGTGCTTGGCCTGCGCGCCCAGATGGCCGACGGTTTCGCGGCCATCGGTCCAGTCGGCGGCATCCAGTCGGCGGCGAAAGTCGGCCACCTGGTCGGCGCTGAGAATGTCGGGGATGTGCAGCAGCATGCGGGACTCCTCAGAGGGACGGCGGCGCGACCAGGGCGCGGACCTGTGGATGCGGCGACGCGGCCAGTTCGGGCACGATGTGCGCCATGAACGCCGGGCTGCCGTGGGCCAGTGCGAGCCGCAGCCAGTGCACGGCCTGCTCGACCTGGCCGGCCTGCAGCAGGATCGAGGCGTAGTTCGCCTGGCCGCGGAAATCACCGGCTTCGGCCGCGCGCTGGTACCAGGCCAGCGCTGCCTGCGGATCGGGTGCGGTATCCAGCCCGTCTTCGAGGTGGCGGGCCAGCAGGTTCATCGATTTGGCATGGCCCAGGTGTGCGGCACGGGTGTACAGGGCCAGCGCCTGTGCGCGGTCCTGGGGCACGCCGCGGCCGGTGGCCAGCAGGTTGGCCAGGTTGTACAGGCCCCAGTCCAAGCCGGTGTCGGCCGCGCGCCGGTACCACACCGCGGCCAGCACCGGGTCGGGTGCGGTGCCCTGGCCCAGTTCGTGGCAGCGGCCCAGCATGTTCATCGCCATCGGCGCGCCGTTGTTGGCGGCGGTTTCGTACCAGAGCCGTGCCGCCGAGGCGTCCTGTGCGGTGCCTTTGCCTTCCATGTGCATCTGCGCGAGCAGCAGTTGTGCCTCGACCTGTCCGGCCTGCGCGGCGTCGCGCACGCGTGCGAAGGCAGCCTGCGGATCGTGCTGCAGCAGCGCGGCCAGAGCATCGCTGTCGATGGGGGTACGGGTTGCCATGGGGTGAGTATCGCCGGAAACAAAAACGGCGGCAGGAGAGCCTGCCGCCGTGGTGGAGCGCAGTTACATCAGAACTTCACGTTCAGTGCCAGGGTGGCCGAGCGACCCGGGGCGATGCTCGCGTAGTGCGAGGCATAGGCCTTGGTGAAGTAGGTCTTGTCGGTCAGGTTCTGCACGTTGAGCTGCAGGCTGATGTTGTCCTGGATCGCGTAGCTGGCCATCGCGTCGAAGCGGGTGTAGCTGGCAATCCACTTGGTGTTGGCGACGTCACCGTACTGCTTGTCCGAGTAGAACGCACCGGCGCCGATGGTCAGGCCGATCGGGAAGCGGTAGGTGGTCCACAGGTTGGCGCTGTGCTTGGCGGTGTTCGGGAACTCGTTGCCGTTGTTCGGCGACGGCACGTAGACGTTGGACGGGCAGGTGCGGCCCACCGGTGCGCCACAGACGAAACCGTTGTCCTTCAGTTCCGAGTCCAGGTAGGTGTAGCCGCCGTACAGGCTCCAGGCATCGGTCAGCTGGCCGGTGAAGCCCAGCTCGAAGCCGTTGATTTCCTTCTTGCCGGCGTTCTGGCTGGTGCCGTTGTCGATGGTCACACGTGCGTTGTTCATCACGGTGTGGAAGATCGCGGCAGTCAGGTTCAGGCGCTTGTCGAACAGGTCCCACTTGGTGCCCAGTTCGAGGTTCCTGGTGTCCTGCGGCTTGAGGTCGGCCACGGCGGCGCTCAGGCCGTCCGAACCGTCACCACCGTCCATGCCCGGCGGGGTCGAGGAGGTGCCCCAGGACAGGTAGATGCTGCCGTTGGCGGCCGGCTTGAACACCACGCCGGCCTGGTAGTTCAGGAAGTCGTTGCTGTTGCGCACGCGGGTCGGTGCCTTGCCGGCCACCGGAGTGGTCAGGGTGGTACGGAAGTCGTCGTAGCGCAGGCCGAGGTTGATCATCCACTGCTCATTGAGCTCGATGGTGTCGAACACGTAGGCCGAGGTGGTCTTGGTGCGCTGCTCGACGTCCAGTGCCTTGTCGCTGCGATAGACGATCTGACCGGCCGCCCACGGATCGTTCGGGTTCGGATTGTTGAAGTCGGTGCAGTTGTAGCCGGTGGCCGCGCCGGACACCTGGCAGCGAGTGCTGTTGGCGCTGTTTTCAAGGGGATTGGCGGTGCCCGGCGACATCAGGTAGCTGCCACGGGTCATCTTCTCGTCGCTGTACTCCACGCCCGCGCTGTAGCTGTGCTTGAGCGCGCCGGTCTGGAACGCACCGGTCAGGCCCAGCTGGTCGGCGAAGCTCTTGACGTCGACCGCACGGGTGTTGGTGCGACGCCACAAGGTGCCGTACAGGTTGGGGTTGCCCTTGCTGTCGTCCGGCTGGGTCCACAGGTAGTCGTTGCTGGTGTTGCCCAGGCGCGCGATGTTGCGCAGCTTGTGGCCACCGAAGTCGTAGCTGGCATCCAGGGTGCTGATGTCGGCGCGGGTGCGCTGGAAATCACGGTCGACCAGGCCGTAGTAGTTGTTGCGGTCCGGCACCATCGGCCGGCCATCGCCGTTCTTGGCCACGTTCGGGCCGCTGGAGAACGGATTGCTGTAGGGGAAGCCACCCGCGTCCGGCAGGTCATCGCTCTGCATGTGGTAGTGGCTGGCGATCAGCTGCGCCGGTCCGTTCAGGCCGAACGCGATCGACGGCGCGATGCCCCAGCGGCTGACGTTGGCGGCGTCGCGGCCGGCGATGTCCGATTCGTGCTTCATCAGGTTCAGGCGGGCGGCGATGCCATCCCCCAGCACGTAGTTGGCGTCCACGGTGCCGCGCGCGTAGCTGTCGGTGCCGATGCCCATGCTGGCGCTGGTCTCGTTCTTCAGCTTCGGCGTCTTGCTCACCAGGTTCAGGCTGCCACCACCGGAGTCACGGCCGCCGTAGGCCGAGCTCGGGCCCTTGACCACTTCCACCTGCTCCAGGTCGAAGATCTCGCGGGTCTGCGAGCCGACGTCGCGCAGTCCGTCGACGAACACGTTGCTCTGCGAATCGAAGCCACGGATGAAGGGGCGGTCACCGGTCGGGTTGCCGCCTTCGCCGGCACCGAAGGTGATGCCCGGCACCATGCGCAGCGCATCCTGCAGGTTGGTCGCACCGGTTTCGGCGATCAGCTTCTCCGACACGATCGACACCGACTTCGGGGTGTCCAGCAGCTCGGCGGTGAACTTCGGCGAGGACGGGTTGAACCAGCTGCCGCGCACCTGCACCTTGTCCAGCTCGGTGGCGTTGCGGGAACCGGCGTCGGCGCCGTCGGCAGCCTGCGCAGCCAGCGGAGCAAAGCCCGCGGCCAGGGTGGCGGTGGCGAGCAGGGAAACGCGCGGGGCGTGCTTGCGGGACGTGATGTGGGTCATGGCGGTGGGTAGTGGCTTGGATCGGGAAAGGGCGAGCGCGAGCCGGCGCAGATGGGCATGCGGCGACAGGCGGGAGGTGGGTGCTGTAGAGCCGAGCCAGGCTCGGCTGGCGGGAACGCAATCAGGCGCACGGCAACGGCCGCAGGGCGCCTCAGCTGGCGTGCGGTGCGGGCGGTGCGTGGCCGGGGTTCAACCGCAGCGCGGGATCATGCAACTGCCAGCGCAGGGCATCGGAGCGCCACAGCGGGATACGCGCGACCAGAGCGGCGCGTGCAGGGACCAGACCGGTGCAGGGCGAGGTGCCCTCGCCATCAAACGGAGGCTCCGGTGCTGGTGCGGCGTGCTGCGGGCATTCGTCGGCTGGCGGTTGCGGCAGCGGCATCGCCTGCAGCAGATCTTCAGCGTGTGCCTGCCAGCCATGCGCAGCCGGATCGCCGCCACGCCCTTCGTGCAAGGCCGACCAGCCCAGCAGCAACGTCAGCAGCACGGCCACGAGCAGTGGCCACCCTTGGCGGGCGAGCTGGCACAGCGTGGCGGTGGGCGCGGGCGAAGCCATGGCGCAGGGGCGATGTCGTTACGAAGATGTTACGTAGAATAACATCAACGATAATGATTCGCATATGCGCAATCGGGTTGCCGATCTGGATGGCCTGGAAGGGCCCTGGAGGGCCCCTCAGTGCACTCCAGTGGATCACCCCATGGGTGGATGCTCTCCCGCGAGGCGCCCTCTGGGGGCTCTCCGGGCCCAGCGCCGCCTCAATCCCGGTCGTCGCGGGTCCAGATCGCGTCGTGCTCGCGCTTCACCGGGAACTTGGGCACAGGGCTGTAGGCCGGGGCGCACAGGGCGCGGCCATCGCGCACGTCGAAGCGCGCGCCGTGCAGCACGCACTCCACGCTGCCTTCGGTCGTGTTGAACTCGCCCGAGGACAGTTCGAACTCTTCATGCGTGCACTGGTCTTCCAGTGCGTACAGCTCGCCGTCGAGGTTGAATACCACGATCGGCGTGCCGGTCACTTCGTCGAACACGCTCTTCATTTCACCCGGCAGCAGCTCGTTGCCGGCACAGACAAAGGTCCAGGCCTCACTCACGCGGCGGCTCCGTTCAGCGGCTTTTCCAGGATCTCGAAGCGCAGGTCGTCGCGCTTCGGGATGCCGAAGCGTTCGTCGCCATACGGGAACGGCTTCTTGATGCCGGTACGGCTGTAGCCGCGGCGCTCGTAGAAGGCGATCAGCTCGTCGCGCACGTCGATGACGGTCATCTGCATCACCGGTACGTTCCATTCGCGCGCGGCGTGTGCTTCGGCGGCATCCATCAGCTGCTTGCCGACGCCGCCGCCCTGCTGGGCCGGATCGACCGAGAACATGCCGAAGTAGCCCTTGCCGTCGACATCGGCGACGTGGGCGCAGGCCACCAGCTGGTCCCCGCGCTCGGCCAGCAGGATGGTCGAGCGCGGGCGGTCGAGGTCGGCCTGGATGCCTTCGGCGTCGATGCGGGCGCCATCCAGCAGGTCGGCTTCGGTGGTCCAGCCGACGCGGCTGGCGTCGCCACGGTAGGCCGAGGTGACGAGGGCGATCAGGGCGGGGATGTCGGCCGGCGTGGCGGCGCGGAAGGTCAGGGTGCTCATGGCCCCATTCTAGGTTGGGCGTGGGCGGGCGCAAATGGGGGGAGGGGGCAGATCCCTTTCGCAACGCGGAGGAGCTCTGCCCCCGGCGTCTACTGACCCAACGGCAGGCCATGGACCGACTGGCACGGGCGCGGAATCGGCAGATGCTCGGGGTCAGATCCCTTTGCGCAGCGAAGGGCTCTGACCCTCTGTTACCAGGAGCTGCCCATGCCGAGGCCACGACGGGTCGATGCGCCCGGATACCCGCAACATGTCGTCCAGCGCGGCAACAATCGCCAGCCCGTGTTCTTCACCGATGGCGACCGCGCCGCCTACCTTCGCCTGCTGTGTCATCACGCGCACCAGCAGCATTGCCGGGTTCACGCCTATGTGTTGATGGGCAACCACGTCCATCTTCTGGCAACGCCTGATGCATCCGGCGGGTTGTCCCGGATGATGCAGGCCGTGAGCCGGGCCTACGTACGTCGGGTGAATGATCGGCAGGGCCGCACCGGCACGTTATGGGAGGGGCGCTTCCACTCCACGGTGGTGGATTCGGATCGCTATCTGCTGGCCTGCCAGCGCTACATAGAGCTCAACCCGGTTCGGGCGGGGAAGGTGGCGCATCCCGGCGACTATCGTTGGTCCAGCTATCGCGCCAATGCGCGTGGCAGGCCCAATGCGCTGCTCGAGCCGCATTCGGCATTCGAGCTGATGGGTTCTGATGCGGATGAACGGCGCAGGCGCTATGTGGAGTTCATCGAGGCGGGCATTCCGGCGGGGGATCTGCTGGCGATCCGGCGGGCATTGCAGTCGCAACGGCGGCTGTCGGGAATGCTGGTGGGGTCAGAGCCCTTTCGCATCGCGAAAGGGCTCTGACCCCGGTGTGCCGGCTCAGCCCAGCAGCTTGCGCACCTTGGTAAGCGCGGTCATGAAGCGCTCGATCTCGGCGTGGGTGTTGTAGAACGCCAGCGAGGCACGGCAGGTGGCCGCCACACCGAAGTACTGCAGCAGCGGGTGCGCGCAGTGCTGGCCTGACCGCACGGCCACACCCTCCAGGTCGAGCAGGGTTGCCAGGTCGTGGGCATGCGCGCCGTCGATCAGGAACGAGACCACGGCGGCCTTCTCCGGTGCTTCGCCGATGATGCGCAGACCGTCGACGCGGCGCAGCTCTTCGGTGAAATGCGCCAGCAGTTCAGCCTCGCGTGCTTCCACGTTCTCCTGGCCAAGCTGCTGCAGGTAGTCGGCGGCCACGCCCAGGCCGATGAAGCCGGCGATGTTCGGGGTGCCGGCTTCGAACTTGTGCGGGGCATCGTTGAACACGGTGCCGTCGAAGCTGACTTCCTTGATCATCTCGCCGCCGCCAAGGAACGGCGGCATCGCATCCAGGTGCTCGCGGCGCGCCCACAGCGCACCGGTGCCGGTCGGACCACACATTTTGTGGCCGGTGATGGCGTAGAAGTCACAGCCGATCGCGGCCACGTCGACCTTGCGGTGCGGCACGGCCTGCGAGCCATCAACCACGGTGATGATGCCGCGCTTGCGCGCTTCACGGCAGATCTCGCGCACCGGGTTGACCGTGCCCAGCACGTTGGACACGTGGGTGACCGCCAGCAGCTTGACCTCCGGGGTCATTGCCGCGCGCAGCGCATCCAGATCGAGTGCGCCGTCAGGCGTGATCTCGGCCACGCGGATGGTGGCGCCGGTACGCTGTGCGACCAGCTGCCACGGCACGATGTTGGCGTGGTGTTCCATGCGCGTGATCAGGATCACGTCGCCGGCCTTCAACCGCGGCAGGGCCCACGAATACGCCACCAGGTTGATGGCGAAGGTAGTGCCGCTGCACAGCACCAGGTCGCTGGGGCGCACGTTGAGGAAGCGTGCCAGCGTGTTGCGCGCGCCTTCGTAGGCGTCGGTGGCTTCGCTGCCCAGTGCATGCACCGCGCGGCTGACGTTGGCGTTGTAGCGGCGGTAGAACTCGTCCACCGCGCCGATCACCTGCACCGGCTTCTGGCCGGTGTTGGCATTGTCGAAATAGACCAGCGGCTTGCCGTGCACTTCACGCATCAGCAGCGGGAAGTCGAGGCGGACGCGATCCCAATCGGGCGCGCCGGTGCGTTCTTCGATCGGGCGCGGGGTGGACAGGTTCATGCCACACCCGCCTCGGCCAGGGCCTTGTCCAAACGGCGTGCCAGCTGCTCGCGCAGGGCTTCCGGCAGGATCTTCAGCGGCTCGTGGCAGAACGCGGCGCTCAGCAGTGCCTGCGCCTGTGCCTGCGGCAGGCCGCGCGAGCGCAGGTAGAACAGCGCGTTGGCATCGAGCTGGCCGACGGTGGCGCCATGCGCGGCCTTCACTTCATCGGCGTCGATGACCAGCGTCGGCTGGGTATCGATCTCGGCGTCGGCCGACAGCAGCAGGTTCTTGTTGGACAGGTTCGCATCGGTGCCGTCGGCGCCTTCGCGGATCTGGATGCCACCATGGAACACCACGCGGCTGCGGTTGGCGGCAACGCCACGCCACAGCAGCTCGCAACTCGTATCGCGTGCGATGTGGTCGATGCCCAGGCGGGTTTCGACGTGGCGTCGGCCATTGCCGAGCAGCACGCCGTTGGCGGTCAGCTGGGCGCTGTCGCCTTCCAGGCGCACGTTCAGTTCGTGGCGGCTGAGCGCTGCGCCCAGTTCCAGGTCGACGCGGTGGTACTGCGCGTCGCGGGCCAGCACCGCGTCGGTACGCAGGAAGCTGGTCTGGCGCGCGCTGCCGGCCTGCACGCGGGCGTGCTTGAGCACGGCATCGCGGGCGACATGGGCGTGCAGCACGGTGTTGTCCAGGTGCGCCGAATCGCCCACGCTGAAGCGGTGCTCGACCACGCCCAGGCTGGCGCCGGCACGCAGTTCGATCAGGTGGCGGTGGTGCCAGGCCAGGTCGGTCTCGCCGGCGACGCTGGCGAACACCAGCTGTAGCGGCGCTTCCACCTGCACGCCTTCTTCCACGCGCAGCACCACGCCTTCATCGGCCAGCGCGGCATTCAGGCGGGCGAAGATCTCTTCGCTGCGCTCGTAGCGGCGGCCAAGGAAACGCACGGCGTCTTCGCCGGAGGCCAGTGCGGCCGACAGCGGCTGCAGCTGCACGCCGGCCGGCAGGCTCTGCACATCGCTCAGCGCGGCATCCAGGCGGCCGTTGACGAACACCAGGCGCGGTGCCGGGATGTCCTCCAGCAGCGCGGCGTCCAGCGCCGGGCCCTGCAGCGGTGCAGCCGCGAACGCACGGCGTTCCAGCTGGCGCAGCGAGGTGTACTTCCAGGCTTCGTTGCGGGCGGCAGGCAGGCCGTCACGCAGGGCCGCGTCCAGCACTTCGCGGCGCGCGTCGCTGCCGCAGAAGGCCTGGGCCATGGAGTCGAGCAGGGCGCTCATCAGACCGCCGCCTCGCGCACCACGCGATCCTTGAGGAAATCGTAGCCGTGCGCTTCCAGTTCCAGCGCCAGTTCCGGGCCACCGGTCTTGACGATGCGGCCATCGGCCAGCACGTGCACCACGTCCGGCTTGATGTAGTCCAGCAGGCGCTGGTAGTGGGTGATGACCAGGAACGAGCGGTCGGCGCCGCGAAGCGCGTTGACGCCGTCGGCGACGCTCTTCAGCGCGTCGATGTCCAGGCCCGAATCGGTTTCGTCCAGGATCGCCAGCTTCGGCTCCAGCACGGCCAGCTGGAAGATCTCGTTGCGCTTCTTCTCGCCACCGGAGAAGCCCTCGTTGACGCCACGGTGCAGCAGTTCGTCCTTCAGGTGCAGCACGGCCAGCTTCTGGCGCACCAGCTTGAGGAACTGCATGGAGTCCAGTTCGTCCTCGCCACGCGCCTTGCGCTGCGCGTTCAGCGCGGCGCGCAGGAAGTAGGTGTTGTTCACACCCGGGATTTCCACCGGGTACTGGAACGCGAGGAAAAGACCGGCGGCGGCGCGCGCTTCCGGGTCCTGCTCCAGCAGGCCGACGCCGTCGAACTGCACGCTGCCTTCGGTGACTTCATAGCCGTCGCGGCCGGCCAGGACATTGCCCAGGGTGGACTTGCCGGCGCCGTTGGGGCCCATGATGGCGTGCACCTGGCCGGGCTTCACTTCCAGCGACAGGCCCTTGAGGATTTCCTTGTCGCCGATGCGGGCGTGGAGGTTTTCGATCTTCAGCATGGTCATGGCTTGGTAGGTTTCGGGGCTGCGGGGGCGATGCGGACGATCTGCACCGTGCCGTTGCCGGGCTGCCCAGGTTGAGCGGGGAGGGCGGAGAAAACCACGATGATCTCTTCACCGGGTTCTTGCAGGCAGGAGACTGCGAGGGAGGCCTGTCGGATGGATTCGGCAGCGGCGCGATCCAGCTCACGGTTGCCCGAGCTCAGGCGAGCCCGGATCGCGCCGAAGCTGCCGTCCTGCCCCGTTGTCAGCACTATCGAAAATTCTTTCGGCGCGGAGATGACCGTGCTGGCGGGCAATCTGACCGGGGTGGCACCCACCAGGTCTTCGGGGGTGCAGGACGCGTTGGCCAGGGCCCAGGGCGAAAGGCCCAGCAGCAACAGTGCGGGCAAAGACGTACGCATCATCCGACGCTTCCTTCCAGCGAGACTTCCAGCAGCTTCTTGGCCTCCACCGCGAACTCCATCGGCAGTTCGCGGAACACCTGCTTGCAGAAGCCGTCGACGATCATCGACACCGCGTCTTCCTGGCTGATGCCACGGGCGCGGCAGTAGAACAGCTGGTCGTCGGAAATCTTCGAGGTGGTGGCCTCGTGTTCGACGGTGGCGCCCGGGTTCTTCACCTCGATGTAGGGGAAGGTGTGCGCGCCGCACTGCTTGCCGATCAGCAGCGAATCGCACTGGGTGTAGTTGCGCGCGCCATCGGCGTTGCGGTCCACCCGCACCAGGCCGCGGTAGGTGTTCTGGCCACGGCCGGCACTGATGCCCTTGCTGACGATCTTGCTCTTGGTGCGCTTGCCGACGTGGATCATCTTGGTGCCGGTGTCGGCCTGCTGGCGGTGATGGGTCAGCGCCACGGAGTGGAACTCACCGACCGAGTCGTCGCCGAGCAGCACGCAGGACGGGTACTTCCAGGTGATCGCCGAACCGGTTTCGACCTGGGTCCAGGTGACCTTGCTGCGCGCGCCACGGCATTCGGCACGCTTGGTGACGAAGTTGTAGATGCCGCCGACGCCGTTCTCGTCGCCCGGGTACCAGTTCTGCACGGTGGAGTACTTGATCTCCGCGTCTTCCAGCGCGACCAGCTCGACCACCGCCGCGTGCAGCTGGTTCTCGTCGCGCATCGGCGCGGTGCAGCCTTCCAGGTAGGACACGTAGGCCTTGTCCTCGCACACGATCAGGGTGCGCTCGAACTGGCCGGTGTGGCCGGCATTGATGCGGAAGTAGGTGCTCAGTTCCATCGGGCAGCGCACGCCCTTGGGAATGAACACGAAGCTGCCATCGGAGAACACCGCCGAATTGAGCGCGGCGAAGTAGTTGTCGCCTACGGGCACCACGGTGCCCAGGTACTGGCGGACCAGTTCCGGATGTTCCTTGATGGCCTCGGACATCGAGCAGAAGATGATGCCCTTCTCGGCCAGTTCCTTGCGGAACGTGGTACCGACGGACACCGAGTCGAACACCGCGTCCACCGCCACGCCTGCCAGCTTGGCACGCTCGTGCAGCGGCACGCCCAGCTTGTCGTAGGTGTCGAGCAGTTCCTTTGGCACGTCATCCAGCGAGGCGTACTTCGGGCCCTTGGGCGCGGAGTAGTAGCTGAGCGCCTGCAGGTCGATCGGCGCGATCTCCAGCTTGGCCCAGTCCGGCATCGGCATGGTCAGGAAGTGGCGGTAGGCGTCCAGGCGCCACTGCGTCATCCACTCCGGCTCGTCCTTCTTGGCCGACAGGGCACGGATGGTGTCCTCGTCCAGGCCCGGCGGCAGGGAGTCCGATTCGATCTCGGTGATGAAGCCGGCCGAATACTTGCGGCCGAGCTGCTCGTGGATCTCGCGGTTGGGGGGGGCGTCGTGGGCGACGTTTTCGATGGTTTCGGTGGCCATGGGGGGCTGCCTGTGGATCAGGAGACGACGTCGACAGCGATGGTGCGGCGCTGTTCGTCATCGGCAAGGGGAAGAGGGGGCAGGATCTGGGCGAGGGTGACATCGCGCAGGGCCTCGGAGACCACGTCGTTGATCAGCCGCCAACTGCTGCGCGCGCCGCACTTGGGCGCCATGCCGCACTGGTGGTGGTCGTGGCTGCATTCGGTCAGGGCCAATGGCCCTTCCATCGCTTCGACCACTTCGAACAGCGAGATCTCGATGGCCGGGCGGGTCAGGCGGTAGCCGCCACGGACACCGCGCAGGCCTTCGACCAGGCCGGCCTGCGCCAGCGGCTTGAGCACCTTGCTGACGGTGGGAGGCTCCAGGCCGGTGAATTCGGCCAGCTCGGTGGCACTGAGCACCTCGCCCGGACGGGCGGCAAGCACGGTCAGCACCACGGTGGCGTAATCGGTGAGCTTGGTGACACGCAACATGGGAATGCGAGCGGTTCTTAAAGCGGACTGAAATTGTACGCTTTTATTCGCCGGCATCCAACCCGGGCATTCAGCCGGCGCTGGGACGGACCGGGACGACGCACCGGGGCCACCGCCGGGGCGCCATGCTGCGCCAACGGGGTGATTTTCGCAATCACCCGGAATGGGCGAGAATCCCGGTTCCATCCGCTGCAAACAGCCCGTGCCGATGCCGAAGAAGATCCAAGCCCGCAAGTCCGCCATCCATGGCAACGGCGTGTTCGCCGTGGCCCCGATCAAGCAGGGCGAGCGCGTGATCCAGTACAAGGGCCTGCTGCGCAGCCACGGCGACGTTGATGCCGATGACAGCGGCGACGTCGAAAGCGGCCACACCTTCCTGTTCACCCTCAACGATGACTGGGTGATCGATGCCAACTACAAGGGCAACGATGCGCGCTGGATCAACCACAGCTGCGATCCGAACTGCGAGGCGGTGATCGAGGAAGACGAGGACGGTGACAGCCGTGGCGACAAGGTGTTCATCGAGGCGCTGCGTGACATCAAGGCCGGTGAAGAGCTGACCTACAACTACGGCATCACCCTGGCCGAGCGTCACACCGCCAAGCTGAAGAAGATCTGGGAGTGCCGCTGCGGCTCGCCCAAGTGCACCGGCACCATGCTGCAGCCCAAGCGCTGACCGGTACCGGGTAGTGCCGGCCGCTGGCCGGCAAGGCGCAGTCCAGGTGCCGGCCAGCGGCCGGCACCACCCGGAGGCTCTCCACCTGCCGTGCACGGCAGGGTCACCGCCGTGCAAGGGCCGTTCTTCCATTCTGTCGGCACCCCCAACCGGAGTGCACCCATGGCAGAACGATTGAAGGGCAAGCAGATTGCCATCCTTGCCACCCACGGCTTTGAACAGTCCGAACTGACCGAACCCAAGCGTCTGCTGGAAGCCGAAGGCGCGCGCGTCAGCGTCGTGTCGCCTGCAAAGGAGGCGACGATCAAGGGCTGGAAAGAGAAGAACTGGGGCGACGCCGTTGCAGTGGATATTCCGCTGGATGAGGCCGATCCGGCCAGCTTCGATGCCCTGGTGCTGCCGGGAGGGGTCATCAATCCGGACACGCTGCGTACCGACGAGGCTGTACTCGGCTTCGTCCGCGCAGTAGACGAAGCCGGCAAGCCTGTGGCGGCGATCTGCCATGGCCCGTGGCTGCTGATCAACAGTGGCCTCGCCGATGGCCGCGAGCTGACGTCCTGGCCGTCCCTGCAGCAGGATCTGACCAATGCGGGGGCGAACTGGCGCGATGCCGAGGTCGTGGTCGACGGCAACGTGATCACCAGCCGCAAGCCGGACGACATCCCAGCCTTCAGTGAGGCGGTGGTCAAGGCACTTGCCGCCTGATGCGCTGCCGGTAGTGCCGGCCGCTGGCCGGCACCGCCTTACTTGCCCAGCACGCCTGCCGGCACCAGGTTGCCCAGGTTCTGGTTGAAGGTGACCACCAGCTTGCCGTTCTTCACCTGTGCCGATTGCACCTGCAGCGCGCCAAGCACGCCGGCCACGGCCGGGTCCAGCTTGTAGATCGGCTCCCGCTGGGCGTAGTCGCTCAGCCAGGCGTTTAGCAGGCCACGGGTACGGGAGTCGAGACGACCGCCCTGGTTGGCCGGTGTGAAGTCATCCACGCTCGGCTGCTGCAGGTGGAATCCCTGGGTCTGCGCGTCGTAGCGCAGGCCGCTGCTGAGCTTCACCGTACCCAGTTTGGCCGGATTGCCACCGGCAGTGGCCAGTGCCACGTCCATGCCAAGGTTCAAGCGCTCGCCGGCCGGGAGGCTCAGCTGGGGGTGGCTCATGGTGAGGGCGATCAGTCCGCCCAACGCGTCCTGGGTGCGCGGGAAGCTGCCATCGAGATACTGCTGCACATCGCTGGCGCCGACCGACAGTTCGCGGCCGGAAATGGATGGGGCGGCCTGCGCGCCGATCGCGGCGGCGATCAGCACGGTGGAGGCGGCGAGGCGGGTCATCAGGGAACGCAGGCGCATGGCGGTGACCGCTGGACTGGGAAAGGATGGAGGAAAGAGTAGCCGGGGCGGCTGAATCGCGCGTGCATGCCGCTGCAATGGTTCAGTCCAGCGTTGGCCGCAGTTGCGCCGACTGGATCTGCCAGCCGCGGCCATCAGCACTGGGCTGCACGCGGTACCAGCCGCCGAAGCGGAAGGTGCCTTGCGTGGTGACCGCGCGGATCCGCACCGGCACCTCCAGCAGCTTGGGAGGATGCTGGCCGTCGCGTGCCACCGGGGGCTCGCTGTCCAGCCGCAGCGTACGCACGCCCTGCAGCTGGCGTATGGCAGCGTCATCTGCGCGGTGCGGGTCGGCCGGTGGAATCGCCCATGCCGCATCGCTGGCGCTGCGGTTGCGGTTGAGCAGCGCGATCACGTAGCGGTTGAGCATCACCGATGGTGGTTGGGCGTCGGCAGCGACCGCAGCGAACAGCGGATCGATCGCCGGTGTCTGCAGGGACGCCGCTTCGGTGCTGGTAATGCCCTGCGTTCCGGCGCTGGCGACAGCCGGCGCTGGCGCAACATCAGGCGCTGCCGCAGGCCTGGAGCAGCCGAGCAGCGCCAGGGGCACGATCAGGAAAAGCGTCCTGCGCATGCCTCCTCCCCGAGGCGATGTGGGGGAGACAGTGTATCGGCTGCGCGGGAATCAGCGGGAGGAGGGCAACTGCTCCAGCGCATCCAGTGCCGGCAGCACCTGCCCGGCGATGGCGGCCAACGCATGTCCATCGGTCTCTGCGTGGCGCTGCACGATGTCGCGCAGCAGCTGGGTGGCGATCACCAGGGTCGCGCGTTCATCACCGCTGATGCCAGCGGTGCGTGGCGCCGCTTCCAGCAGGCGCATCAGGTCGCGGCTGGCGCGATGCTCCAGTTCGATGGTGCAGCGCCCGGTGCACTGCAACCCGTCCTTTTCGATGGGGGTCACCGAGATCCGGTAGCGGGTGGAGGGGCTGGCCATGAGGGGATGCTCGCCGTTGCTGTGGAGGATGCGCCCACCTTAGGCAAGGCCGTGCCCGGCGGCGATGGCCGGGGCTGCACGCAGTGTTCCACCCGGTACGTTCCAGGGCCTGCCCAGGCCGCGCCTGGCTAATGGCGACGGGCTTGAACGGGGATTTTCCAGTATGCGGCAACGCTGTGTTGCGGATGCCCCGGGGCGGCGCATCCACGCGTGGCGTGGACCTGCTGCCGGGAACGTGCAAAAGAAAACGGGACGGCCAGAGCCGTCCCGTCGGAATCCGCGTTGGGGCGCGCGCTTACAGCGCGGCGTCCTTCAGCTTCTTCAGCGGACGCACCTTCAGCTTGGTGGTGGCCGGCTTGGCAGCGAACCACTGCTCTTCCTTGGTGAACGGGTTGATGCCCTTGCGCTTCGGCTTGGCCGGCACATTGACGGTGGTGATCTTCAGCAGGCCCGGCAGGGTGAAGGAGCCAGCGCCCTTCTTGTGCACCGAGGAGGCAACGGCGCTTTCCAGCGAGGCCAGCACAGCGCGGACGTCCTTGGCGACGACGCCGGAGGCTTCAGCGATGTGTGCAACCAGGCCGGACTTGGTCAGCACTTCCTTGATCGGCTTCGGAGCGGCCGGCTTGGCGGCTGCCTTCGTCGCGACTTTCTTCACTGCCTTCTTCGGGGCAGCCTTCTTAGCGGTCTTTGCCATGGTTTCCTGTTCCGTGAACGGTTGGTTGTTTGGTCGGCGCCGAACCCCGTCGGCAAGCGCAATGTAGGGCAACTCTTGGGCGCCGCCAATAGCCCGAAGCGCGGAAAGTGCATGTTTTTTCATATCCAGGCCGATTCAGTACATGGCGCGCCGTGGGGGACGGGGGTGTGGCAACGCGCGCTACGGCCCACGCCCGCCCATCGGCGGAATGCGCGAAACCACTGAAAACAAGAGAAAAATGCGTTTCCGGCTGGTGAGAAAGTGTCCACGCGCCGGGTTCGGAAGGCGACCTGCGGCGTGCGGCGGAGCGACGCAGGGCTAACGCCTCCCGTGCGAGGGTGACCGTTCATCACCGTCACGCAGGAGCAGCACATGGGAATCTCGCGACACGCCACCGCGCACTGGGAAGGCGATCTGAAGTCGGGCAAGGGGCAGCTGAGCACGCCGCAGAGCGGGCTGCTGGACAAGACACGCTACGGCTTCAACAGCCGTTTCGGCGACGAAAAGGGCACCAATCCGGAAGAGCTCATCGCTGCTGCGCACGCCGGTTGCTTCACCATGGCGCTGTCGGCCAAGCTCGGCGAAGCCGGCTTTACCCCGACCTCGCTGGATACCGAAGCCAAGGTAGATCTGTCATTGGAGGGCGGCCCGCAGCTGTCGCAGATCCGGCTGAAGGTGAAGGCAGTGGTGCCGGGTATCGACGCGACGCAGTTCCGTGCGATTGCCGATGACGCCAAGCAGAACTGCCCGGTGTCCAAGGCGCTGAGCGCGGTGCCGATCAGCCTGGAAGCCGAGCTGGGCTGAGGGTAGTGCCGGCCGCTGGCCGGCAACCGCATGATCTCGAGGTCCAGGTAACAGCCGGCCAGCGTTATGGCGGCCTTCCCGGCCGCCACCCTCCGGGCCGTCGCGTCCGACGTTGGCAGCGGCTCCTGCCGCTGCCTTCGGCTCCACCTCGATGGTGTTTACCAATCGATGGTGCCGCTGATCACCGTCTGCACCTGCCCGCCAGACCAGACCTCGCCGTCCTGGTCGACCAGCAGGGTCAGGCGCGCGTCATGGCCGACTTCGCGGCCCTGGCTGACTTCAAACGGCGTCCGTCCACGCGGCAGCGCGTCACGCAGGTCCAGCCACGCGGCCAGCACCGCATTGGCCGCACCCGAGGCGGCGTCCTCGAAGCGGCGTCCATTGCCGACGAAGGCACGTACGGCCAGGTCGAAACCCTCGCTGCCATCGCTGAAGGCATAGGCGAACACGCCCATGCTGTCGGTGGATTCAGCCAGTGCGGCCACTGCATCCCAGTCTGGCTGCAGCACGCGCAATGCGGCCTCGTCGGCCACCTGCACCACCCACCAGCTGCGGCCGCCCTGCATGCGTGCCGGCGGCAGTGTGCCCAGCGGCCAGTCCTTCAGCGCGGCCTGCAGGCGCGGATCGGTGGCCTCAGCGGTTTCGGCCAGCTGCGCGCGCGGGGTGCGGATGGCGATGCGCTGCTGCGTACCCTCACCGCTGACGCGCAGCGGCAGCGCGCCGGCAATGCCGTCCTGCACCAGCACGCCGTCGACCGCTGCGGCCAGGCCCGCCTGCAGCACCGCGTGCGCGGTACCGACGCTGGGATGGCCCGCGAACGGTACTTCCTTCTGCGGGCTGAACATGCGCAATCGATAGCTGGCGCCCGGCACCTGCGGCGGGAACACGAAGGTGGTTTCGGGCAGGCGCGTCCAGCGCGCGATGGCCTGCATGCTGGCGTCGTCCAGGCCCTCGGCATCGAGTACCACGGCCAGCGGATTGCCAGCGCCGGCGCGCGGGGAGAACACGTCCAGCTGCAGGAAACGGCGGGTGGTCATAGGGGGCAAACTCCGTAAAACGAGAGGGGATACGGTAGCGCCGGGCCATGCCCGGCGACCGTGCGCGGCCCGGCGCTACCAATGGATGCTGCCGTCGATCACGCACTGCACCTGGCCGCCGATCCACACCGTGCCCTGCGCATCAACCTCGACCTGTACGCGACCATCGCGGCCGACTTCGCGGCCCTGGCTGGCGACGTAGCGGCCCTCGCGGCCGGGCAGGGCATTGCGCTGGCGCAGCCAGGCACCGATCAGCGCATTGGCGCTGCCGGTCACTGGATCCTCGGGCACGGCGGCTGCATCAGCGGGGCAGAAAGCGCGCACCACCCGGGTGTGGTCGTCGCCGGCCTCGTCGGCGAACACGGCCACACCGGTCGCGTCGGTGGCGAGGCTCCAGTCGGCCAGCGTGGCCATGTCCGGCACAAGGTTGCGTACGGCGGCGGCGTCGCGCAGCGGCAACAGCCACCAGCGTGCGCCGTTGTCCCACAGTTCGGGCACGTGCCCGCTGTCGGCCAGCGCCAGCAGCGCTTCGGGCGCTCCGTCGGCCGCTGTGTCCAGTTGCCGCGCCGGTGGGCTGGCCAGCTGGATCTGCAGTGCCTCGGCCGGGCCGCTCACCCGTACAGGCAGCAACCCCGCCGCGCATTGCTGCAGGAGGGAACCGTCGTGCGGTTGCGCCAGGCCGCAGGTCACCGCCGCCCAGGCGGCGCCGACGCTGGGGTGGCCGGCGAAGGCCAGCTCGCGGGTCGGGGTGAAGATGCGGATGTGGTAGTCGGCGCCCGGCGTGCTGGGGCGCAGGAAGAACACCGTCTCGGACAGGTTCAGCCAGGCGGCCAGGGCCTGCATCTGGCTGCTGGGGAGCCCGTCGGCGTCCAGAATGACGCCCAACGGGTTGCCGGTGCCGGGGCGGGGGGCGAAGACATCGAGCTGCAGGTAACGGAGGACGGCCATCTACGGGGATATTGCGCTTAGAATCAAAGGTTCCGCCCCCGAGGGCGGCTTCCCCCACATTCTACATAGCCAATCCATGTCAGCTTCCCCCCTTGTCGATCGTTGGATCGTACTGAAGTTCGGCGGCACCTCGGTGTCGCGTCGTCACCGCTGGGACACGATCGGGAAGCTGGCGAAAAAACGCGCGGAAGAGACCGGCTCGCGCGTGCTGGTGGTGGTGTCGGCGCTGTCCGGGGTCACCAACGAACTGACCGCGATCGCCGATGGCGCGCCCGACAGCCGGGATCGCGTGGCGGCGCTGGTCGAACGCCACGAGGCCTTCCTGGTTGAACTCGGCCTGGGCCGCGAGGTGCTGGCCGATCGCCTGGCGGCGCTGCAGGGGCTGCTCGACGACGCGCGGGCGGCCACCCGTCCGCTCGACTGGCAGGCCGAAGTGCTGGGCCAGGGCGAGCTGCTGTCCTCCACCCTGGGTGCGGCCTACCTGCGCGCGTCGGGCCTGGACATGGGCTGGATGGATGCCCGCCAGTGGCTGGACGCGATGCCGCCGCAGCCGAACCAGAGCGACTGGTCGCAGCGCCTGTCGGTGAACTGCCAGTGGCGCGCCGACGCGGAATGGATGCAGCGCTTCCGTGCGCAGCCGACCCGCCTGCTGATCACCCAGGGCTTCATCTCGCGGCATGCCGATGGCGGTACCGCCATCCTCGGCCGCGGCGGCTCGGATACCTCGGCGGCGTACTTCGGTGCGTTGCTGGGTGCCAGCCGCGTGGAGATCTGGACCGATGTGCCGGGCATGTTCAGCGCCAATCCGAAGGATGTGCCGGACGCGCGCCTGCTGACCCGCCTGGACTATTACGAGGCGCAGGAAATCGCCACCACCGGCGCCAAGGTGCTGCACCCGCGCTCGATCAAGCCGTGCCGCGATGCCGGCGTACCGATGGCCATCCTCGATACCGAGCGCCCGGAACTGCCCGGCACCAGCATCGATGGCAGCGCCGCGCCGGTACCAGGGGTGAAGGCGATCAGCCGCCGCAACGGCATCGTGCTGGTGTCGATGGAAGGCATCGGCATGTGGCAGCAGGTCGGCTTCCTGGCCGATGTGTTCAATCTGTTCAAGAAGCACGGCCTGTCGGTGGACCTGATCGGTTCGGCCGAAACCAACGTCACCGTGTCGCTGGATCCGTCCGAGAACCTGGTCAATACCGATGTGCTGGCCGCGCTGTCGGCCGACCTGTCGCAGATCTGCAAGGTGAAGGTGATCGTGCCGTGTGCGGCGATCACTCTGGTTGGCCGTGGCATGCGTTCGCTGCTGCACAAGCTGTCGGACGTGTGGGCGACCTTCGGCCGCGAGCGCGTGCACATGATCTCGCAGTCGTCCAATGACCTGAACCTGACCTTCGTCATCGACGAGGCCGATGCCGATGGCCTGCTGCCGGTGCTGCACGCCGAGCTGATCGACAGCGGCGCGATGCCGGTGGAAGAGACCGAAGTGTTCGGCCCGCGCTGGCGCGAGATCGCCGGCACCGTGCGCCCGCGTGGCACGCCGTGGTGGCGCGGCCAGCGTGCGCACCTGCTGCAGCTGGCCGATGCCGGTACGCCGCGCTACGTCTACCATCTGCCGACCGTGCGCGCCCGCGCCCGCGCGCTGGCCGCGATCAAGCCGATCGACCAGCGCTACTACGCGATCAAGGCCAACAGCCACCCGGCCATCCTGCAGCTGCTGGAAGCCGAAGGCTTCGGCCTGGAGTGCGTGTCGCATGGCGAACTGAAGCACGTGTTCCAGCACCTGCCGGAACTGTCGCCCAAGCGCGTGCTGTTCACTCCCAGCTTCTGCCCGCGCAGCGAGTACGAAGCCGCATTCGCGCTGGGCGTGACGGTGACGGTCGACAACGTCGAGGCACTGCAGCGCTGGCCGGACCTGTTCCGCAACCGCGAGCTGTGGCTGCGCGTTGACCTGGGCCGTGGCGAGGGCCACCACGCCAAGGTCCGTACCGGTGGCAAGGAGTCCAAGTTCGGCCTGCCGATCGCCCGTGTCGATGAGTTCGTGCGCGCAGCCACTGATCTGGGCAGCCGCGTGGTCGGCCTGCACGCGCACCTGGGCAGCGGCGTGGAGACCGCGCAGCACTGGCGCCTGATGTGCGATGAGCTGGCCGGTTTCGCCCGCCGCATCGGCAGCGTGCAGACCATCGACATCGGCGGCGGCCTGCCGATTCCGTATTCCGCCGAGGACGAGCCGTTCGATCTGGATGCCTGGGCCGAGGGCCTGGCTGAGGTCAAGGCGCTGCATCCGGCGTTCCGCCTGGCGATCGAGCCGGGCCGCTACCTGGTGGCCGAATCCGGCGTGCTGCTGACCCACGCCACCCAGGTGGTGGAAAAGGACGGCGTGCGCCGCGTCGGCTTGGATGCCGGCATGAATGCATTGATGCGCCCGGCCCTGTACGACGCCTGGCACGACATCGAGAACCTCAGCCGCCAGGGTGGGTATGCCGAGGCGGCGTTCGATGTGGTCGGCCCGATCTGCGAGTCCAGCGACGTGTTCGGCAAGCGCCGCAAGCTGCCGGTGTCGACCGCGCCGGACGACGTGATGCTGATCGCCGATGCCGGCGCCTACGGCTATTCGATGGCCAACACCTACAACCAGCGGATGCTGCCGCGCGAAGACGTGATCGAATGATCGCCGCGCGCGCCCTGCACCCGCCCACCGACACGCCGCGCGCCATCGCGCGGGCCCGTGCCTGACCGGATACACCATGACTGCTTTCGACAAACACCAGGTTTCCCGCTTCCGCTTCGTCCGCTGCGAATTCGCCGCGGAGACCGGCGTGGCCAGGCTGGTCTATGCCTTTGATGACGGCCCGGAGATGGTGGAGACCATCACCGTGCCGGGCGCCCCGTTCGTGCTGGACGAGGCGCGTGCCGCCGCCGTGCAGCGTGCGCTGCAGCTGCTGCACCTGATCGCCGGTGTCAGCTACTACAAGGCGGGCGTGCCGGAGACGGTCAGCATCGACAGCTACAGCATCGATGCCGATACCGCCGCACTGGTGGAGACCATTTACCTCAACGGCCTGGGCGAATTCGCCTACCGCAATGGCCTGAACCTGCGCGGCCGCTTCCGGTTGCCGGTGCAGGGCGAGGCCGTGCAGGCGCCGTCGCTGGGCCTGCAGCCGCACGCGCTGGTGGCCATCGGCGGCGGCAAGGATTCGCTGGTCAGCATCGAAGCGCTGCGCCGTGCCGGCGTGGACGAAACCGTGACCTGGATCGGTGGCTCGCAGCTGATCCGTGCGTGCGCCGAGCGCACCGGCCTGCCGACATTGAACCTGGGCCGCACGCTGGCACCTGAACTGTTCGAGTTGAATCGCCAGGGCGCATGGAACGGCCATATCCCGGTGACGGTGGTGAACTCGGCGATCATGGTGCTGGCCGCGTTGCTGCACGGCGTGGACCAGGTGGTGTTCTCCAACGAGCGCTCGGCCAGCTACGGCAGCCAGATTCCGGGCACCGGCGAAGTGAATCATCAGTGGTCCAAGGGCTGGGCCTGCGAGCAGGCGTTCGGCAGCCATGTGCAGAAGTACGTGGCGGCGGACCTGCAGTACTACTCGCTGCTGCGCCCGATGTCCGAGCTGGCGGTGGCCCGCCAGTTCGCCAAGAGTGACTTCTACGACGCGCATTTCTCCAGCTGCAACCGCAACTTCCACATCCTCGGCGAGCGCCCGGTGAACCGCTGGTGCGGCGTCTGCCCGAAGTGCCACTTCGTGTTCCTGGCGCTGGCCCCGTTCATGCCCAAGACGCGCCTGGTGCGCATCTTCGGCCGCAACCTGCTGGACGATGCCGAGCAGGCCGGTGGCTTCGATGCGCTGCTGGAATTCCAGGACCACAAGCCGTTCGAGTGCGTGGGCGAAGGCCGCGAATCGCGTGCGGCGATGGCGACCCTGGCGCAACGCCCGGAGTGGAAGGAAGACGTGCTGGTGAAGCGCTTCTGCAACGAGATCCAGCCGCAGCTGGATGCCGCCGAACTGGAACTGGCACCGCTGCTGCAGCTGCAGGGCGAGCATCGCGTTCCGCCTGCGCTGTGGGAACGGGTGCGTGAAGATTTCGAAGCTTGAAGGAAAGCGCGTTGCGCTGTGGGGCTGGGGCCGTGAGGGCCGCGCCGCGTTTGCGGTGCTGCGTGAGCGCCTGCCCTCGCTGCCGCTGAGCCTGTTCTGCCCGGCGGCCGAAGTCGAGGCCGCGCGTGCGGAAACGCAGGGCGTGCTGGACGTGCGTGGTGAGCCTTCTGCTGAAGCGCTGGCCGCGTTTGACGTGGTGATCAAGTCTCCCGGCATCAGCCCCTACCAGCCAATCGCGTTGGCGGCTGCAGGGCAGGGCACCCGCTTCATCGGTGGCACCGCGCTGTGGTTCGCCGAACACGCGGCCGACGATGGCATCGTGCACGACACCGTGTGCGTGACCGGTACCAAGGGCAAGAGCACCACCACCGCGCTGGTCGCGCACCTGCTGCGTGCCGCCGGCCACCGTACCGGCCTGGTCGGCAACATTGGCCTGCCGCTGCTGGAAGTGCTGGACCCGCAGCCCGCGCCTGAGTACTGGGCGGTGGAACTGTCCAGCTACCAGACCGGCGAAGTGGCACGCAGTGGCGCCCGCCCGCAGGTGGCGGTGGTGCTGAACCTGTTGCCGGAGCATCTGGACTGGCACGGCAGCGAACAGCGTTACATCGAAGACAAGCTGCGGCTGGTGACTGAAGCCGCACCGCGCATCGCCGTGCTCAATGCCGCCGATCCGCACCTGGCCGCGCTGTCGCTCCCTGACAGCGAAGTGGTCTGGTTCAACCAGCCGCAGGGCTGGCACATGCGCGGTGACGTCGTGCATCGCGGCGAACAGGCCGTGTTCGATACCCGCAACACGCCGCTGCCGGGCCGCCACAACCGCGGCAACCTGTGCGCGGTGCTGGCCGCGCTGGAAGCGCTGGGGCTGGATGCCGTAGCGCTGGCACCGGCGGTGCAGGATTTCCGCCCGCTGCCGAACCGCCTGCAGCGCATCGGCGTGGCCGATGGCCTGACCTACGTCAACGATTCGATCAGCACCACGCCGCATGCCAGCCTGGCCGCGCTGGAGTGCTTCGCCGGGCAGCGCATCGCGCTGCTGGTGGGCGGGCACGACCGTGGCCTGGACTGGACCGATTTCATGCAGCACATGGCGCACGACGTGCCGCCGGTGGAGATCGTGACCATGGGCAGCAACGGCCCGCGCATCCACGCCATGCTGCAGCCGCTGGCCGATGCCGGTCGCTTCGGTCTGCATGCTGCGGGCGATCTTGCCGAGGCGATGGCGCTGGCGCGTACTGCGCTGGGTGAGCAGGGTGGGGTGGTGCTGCTGTCGCCGGGCGCACCGAGCTTTGGTGCGTACCGCGATTACGTGGCGCGTGGCCGTCATTTCGCCGAGCTGGCCGGATTCGACCCGGACAGCATCAGCGCGATTCCGGGGCTGGGCATCGCCTGAGGGGTCGGATCCCTCTCCGCAGGAAAGGGCTCTGACCCCAACGGGATTCTGGCCGGCAACCCTCCGGAGAAATTCATCCACGCATGGCGTGGATCTACTGCTCCTCGTCGATGAACGCGTAGCCGCCGTCGATCAATTGCTGCAGATACGCATCGAAGCTGGGCGCGATCACCGCATAGCTGTCCGGGTCGTGCAGGTAGCGCACCACCTGGCCGACGGTGCCGCCCGGTGCGGGGTTGAAATCCAGGTAAAGCATCGACGTGCCGCCGTTGTTCATGCAGTGCGAGAAGCACAGGCGGCGGTTCATCGGCAGATCCGCGTCGATGCCTTCACCCAGAATCTCCGGCTCGTCATCCAGCCACTCTTCGTAGATGGAACGGATGCTGTCGTCCCATTGCTGCTGGTCCTCGAAGATCTGCGCGACCGAGCGCAGGTAGTACGGATAGCCGCCGTCTTCCACGTCCGACCCGAGCATCAGCACGCAGACCCCGCCGCCGGGGTACTCGCGGAAGTGGGTGCCATCGACGCGGGACAACAGTTCCACCAGGCTGTCAGGCACCTGCGGCCATTGCATGCGCAGGCGCTGCAGGTCTTCTGCGCTGGCGCCCTGGACGTGAGCCCATTGCGGGGCATCGTCGGCGGGCAGGCGTGGGATCAGGCCAGACAGAAAGCGGTCAACAAGGTTCATGCGAAAAAGGGGACGGAGGGGATTAAGTCGTATCCAACCACACCTGCGTCACGTCGCCAATGCAGAATGCGACGCGGGAGGGGCGAATACGGCTTAATCCCCTCCGTCCCCTTTTTCTTGCGGAGCAGGCGCATGAATCGTTGGCGATGCGGTGTGGCGGTGATGCTGGGGCTGGCGGCGATGCCGGCGTGGGCGGCAATGAAGACGCAGCCGGTGGAGTGGAAACACCAGGGCACGACCTTCAGTGGCGTGCTGGTCTATGACGATGGCGACAACGACAAGCGTCCGGGCCTGGTGATGGTGCCGAACTGGAAGGGTGTGAACGAGTCGGCCATCGAGAAGGCCAAGCAGCTGGCGGGCGATGATTACGTGGTGCTGGTGGCCGATGTGTACGGCAAGGGCGTGCGGCCGAAGACCGATGCCGAGGCCGGGCCGGTGGCGACCAAGCTGCGCAACGACCGGCCGTTGCTGCGGGCACGTGCGCTGGAAGCGGTGAACGTGCTCAAGGCGCAGGCCGGCAAGGTGCCGCTCGATGCCAGCCGGATCGGTGCGGTGGGCTTCTGCTTTGGCGGCACCACGGTGCTGGAGCTGGCCCGTGCCGGTGCGCCGTTGGCCGCTGTGGTCAGCCTGCACGGTGGGTTGGGTTCACCGCTGCCGGCGCAGGCCGGTGGCAGTCACCCGTCGGTGCTGGTGCTCAACGGTGCCGACGACAGGAGCGTGACCGCCGAGGATATCGCCGGTTTCCAGAGGGAAATGAACGCGGCCAAGGTCGACTGGGAGTTCACCAACTACAGCGGGGCGGTGCACTGCTTTGCCGAGCGCGATGCCAACAGCCCGCCGGGGTGCCAGTACAACGAGCGGGCGGCCAAGCGCGCGTGGAAGGCGCTGGATGAGTTCTTCGAGGAGCGCTTCGAGAAACGTTGATCCGCGCAGCGGTAGTGCCGGCCGCTGGCGGGCAACCTCATGATGCTGCGGATGTCATCGGGAATGCCGGCCAGCGGCCGGCACTACCGGATGCGGTCAATGCGAGCGTTCCCGTGCCGACCAATGGTCGGCACCCTCCGGAACGCCGGTTTGGTGGGTGCCGACCGTTGGTCGGCACACCTCAACCCATCAATGCGAGCGCTGCACCGCGTAACGCGCCAGGCCACGCAGGGCCGCCACGGCATCGTTGTCGCCCAGGCCATCGAGCGCGCGCTCGGCGGCTTCGGCATATTCCTCGGCACGCGCGCGGCTGTACTCCAGGCCGCCGGTGGAGCGGATCGCGGCCAGTACTTCCGGCATCGCCGAAGCGTCGCCGTCCTGCACGATGGTGCGCAGGCGCTCGCGGGTGGCGTCGTCGGAATGGGCCATGGCATGGATCAGCGGCAGCGTGGCCTTGCCCTCGGCGAGGTCGTCGCCCAGGTTCTTGCCCAGTTCCTCGGCATTGGCCGAGTAGTCCAGCACGTCGTCGGCGATCTGGAACGCGTAGCCCAGATGCATGCCGTAGTCGAACAGGGCCTGCTGGGTGGCTTCGTCCACGCCGCTGGCCAGCGCACCCAGGCGGGTGCCGGCGGCGAACAGCACCGCGGTCTTGCGCTCGATCACACGCAGGTAGGCGGCTTCGTCGGTGTCCGGGTTGTGCACGTGCAGCAGCTGCAGCACTTCACCCTCGGCGATGCGGTTGGTGGCGTCGGCCAGGATCTGCATCACCGGCATGCGCTCCAGCTCGACCATCAGCTGGAAGCTGCGCGAGTACAGGAAGTCGCCGACCAGCACGCTGGGCGCGTTGCCCCACAGCGCGTTGGCGGTGCTGCGGCCACGGCGCAGGCTGGATTCGTCCACCACGTCATCGTGCAGCAGGGTCGAGGTATGGATGAACTCGATGATCGCCGCCAACTGGTGGTGCTCCGGACCGGCCTGGCCGACCGCGTGGCCGGCCAGCATCACCAGCATCGGGCGCAGGCGCTTGCCGCCGGCGGAAATGATGTGGTCGGCGATCTGGTTGATCAGCACGACGTCCGAGGACAGCCGGCGCCGGATCAGGGCGTCGACGGCGGCCATGTCGGCCGCGGCAAGCGACTGGATCTGGGGCAGGCCCAGGGCGGGACGGGTGTCTTCGGTGATGGTCATGCGATCAGGCTTTCAGGCTCACCACCGATTATAGGCGCTGGCCGTGAATTCGGGCGCAAACGGGGCTGGCCGGCGTTCCCGGCCCCGCAAACGCTGCCGCCTGCGTGAATACGTATGCAGGTTGCGCCATGCCCGCGAGGCCGCCGCTAAGCTTGCCGGATCAGGATTTCGGCCCGCTGCCGGCGGGTCCCGCATGCCCGGAGGGGGGCTGTCGATGTCGCACTATCCATGGTGGCGCGGAGCCGTCATCTACCAGATCTACCCGCGCAGCTACCTCGATGCCAACGGCGATGGCGTGGGCGACCTGCCGGGCATCATCCAGCGCCTGGACCATATTGCCGCGCTGGGCGTGGACGCGATCTGGATCTCGCCGTTCTTCAAGTCGCCGATGGCCGACTTCGGCTACGACATCGCCGACTATCGCGACGTCGACCCGCTGTTCGGCAGCCTGGACGACTTCGACCGTCTACTGGCCAAGGCGCACGACCTGGGCCTGAAGGTGATGATCGACCAGGTGTTGAGCCATACTTCGATCGAGCACGCCTGGTTCCGCGAGAGCCGCCAGGACCGCAGTAATCCGAAGGCCGACTGGTACGTCTGGGCCGACCCGCGCGAGGACGGCACCCCGCCCAACAACTGGCTGTCGCTGTTCGGCGGCGGCGCGTGGCAGTGGGAACCGCGCCGTGAGCAGTACTACCTGCACAACTTCCTGGTCGACCAGCCGGACCTGAACTTCCACAACCCGGACGTGCAGCAGGCCACCCTGGACAATGTGCGGTTCTGGCTGGACCGCGGCGTGGACGGCTTCCGCCTGGATGCGATCAACTTCTGCTTCCACGACGCGCAGCTGCGCGATAACCCGCCCAAGCCGGCGGACAAGCGGGTGGGCCGCGGCTTCAGTCCGGACAACCCGTACGCCTACCAGTACCACTTCTACAACAACACCCAACCGGAGAACCTGCCATTCCTGGAGCAGCTGCGCGCGCTGCTGGATGAGTATCCGGGCGCGGTGAGCCTGGGCGAGATCTCGTCGGAAGACTCGCTGGCCACCACCGCCGAGTACACCCAGGACGGCCGCCTGCACATGGGCTACAGCTTCGAGCTGCTGGTGGACGACTACAGCGCGGCCTACATCCGCGACACGGTCTCCCGGCTGGAAGCGGCGATGACCGAAGGCTGGCCGTGCTGGGCGGTTTCGAATCACGATGTGGAACGCGCGGTCAGCCGCTGGGGCGGCTATCCGGCCGATCCGCGCCTGGCGCGGATGCTGGTGGCGATGCTGTGCTCGCTGCGCGGCTCGGTGTGCCTGTACCAGGGCGAGGAGCTGGGCCTGGCCGAGGCCGAGGTGCCGTTCGAGGCGCTGCAGGACCCGTATGGCATCACCTTCTGGCCGAATTTCAAGGGCCGCGACGGTTGCCGCACCCCGCTGCCGTGGACCGACGCTCCGCTGGCTGGCTTTACCTCCGGCACGCCCTGGCTGCCGATCCCGGCCGAGCACCGGGCGGCGGCGGTGGCCGTGCAGGAGCGCGACCCGCACTCGGTCCTGGCGGCGTTCCGCGCCTTCCTGGCCTGGCGGCGTAGCCAGCCGGCGCTCCTGCATGGCAGCATCCGGTTCATCGAAAGCGCCGAGCCAGTGCTGCTGTTCGAGCGTATGCTTGCAGATGAAACCCTCCTGCTGGCCTTCAACCTGTCGGCCGAAGCGGTGAGCCATCCGCTGCCGCCGGGCAACTGGCAGCAGGTGGCGGTGCCGGGCCCGGATGCGGGCACGGTGCAGGGCAATGAACTCCAGCTGCCGCCGCGCGCGGTGTATTGCGCCCGACGCAGCTGACCGTTTTCTCCGGTGGCGGTACTTGCGGGGACGGGGCCGAAGCGCCCCGTCCCTTTTTTGTGGGTGGGATTGCGGTGAAGGGCATCCACGCAAAAGAAAACCCGCTGCCTGCGCAGCGGGTTTCCGGTCCTGCTCCCCTTGTGTTGCCGGCCAGCGGCCGGCACTACCCGGTCGTGGTCAGAACTTGTAGTTCACGCCCAGCATGTAGGTGCGGCCCCATTCGATGTACTCCAGCGGGCGGTCCTTGCTGCCGGCGTAGGTGCGGTACGGCTCGTTGGTCAGGTTGCTGCCCTGCAGCAGCAGGGTCAGCCCCCGCAGGGCGCTGCTGTCGCTGAAGGTGTAGCTGACCTGCGCATCGGTCACGTTTTCGCCCACCACGTAGCGCAGGCTGCGATTGCCGTTGAAATTGCCGATCTCACCGATGAAGTCCGAACGTCGGCGCTGGCTCACGCGTGCCTCAAAGCCGCTGCGCTCGTAATAGGCGGTGAAGTTGTACACGCGCTTGGACAGACCCGGCAGGCTGATCGGGTCACTGCCCACGCTGGACGCGCTTTCCGGATCCAGGATGGTGATGTCGCTCTTGTTGAAGGTCGCGCTGGCCTGCACGCCGAAGCCACGCAGGCTGTCGGTCAGCATGTCCAGCGGGAACGATGCGGTCAGCTCCAGGCCCTTCAGCGTGCCGCCCTTGCCGTTCTGCGGCGCGGAGAAGGTGCCGGTGGTCAGCACCGGTGCGGTCATGCCCGGCGGCGGTACGTAGCTGCCCAGCAGCGCGGTGAAGTCGTAGTTGTCCACCGACTGGGTGTAGACGTAGCTCTTCAGGTCCTTGTAGAAGATCGCGGCGGCCACGTAAGCCTTCTCGCCGAAGTACTTCTCATAGGACAGGTCCAGTGCGGTGGCGCGCCACGGGTCCAGCAAAGGGTTGCCGCCACTGCCGCCGGGGCGGCCGGTGCCGGTGTCCACGCCGAACTCCAGGCCGGCACGCATCTGGTCCACGCGCGGCCGCGCAACCTGCTTGGCGGCGGCAAAGCGCAGCGTCTGCTGGTGCGGGAACATGAAGGCCAGGTTCAAGCTTGGCAGCCAGTCGTTGTACTTGCGGCCTGCGGAGTAGGGCTGGATGTTGCTGCCAGCCGGCTGCGAGCTGTCCCAGTAGCGCGAATCCGAGCTCTGGTCGGTGTGCTGCATCTGCACGCCGATGTTGCCGCGCACGCCGACCACGCCGATGTCGGTGTTGATGTTCAGGCGCGCCCACGCGGTGGTGATCTTTTCCTGCACCGTCCACGACTTGGGAATCAGGTAGTCCAGGTTGTCGACCGGGTTGAAGATCATGTAGCGACCGACCGCGGCCGGCACGTTCCAGGCCGGGATGGTGCCGAGGCCGGCGAAGCTCAGGTCGACCGGGCGGTACTGCAGGTCCGAGGCGATGTTGGCATCACCCTGTGCACCGAGCAGGATGTTGCCTTCGGACTGGGTCTTCACCTTGCGGCGGTCGGCATAGTTGACGCCGATGTCGATGTCCGGCGCCCACGAGGCGATCGCTTCGGGCAAGGCGATCGTTGCGGCCAGCTTGCCACCCTTCAGGCGGTCTTCCACCTGCGGCACCTTGCCGTAGCCGGAGCCGTAGATGGTGTTGGTCAGGAACAGCGCGTCGGGATTGGAGTAGTTCAGGCCCGGGCTGATCTGCGAGAAGCCGTTCTGACGGATCGACACGCCGACCGTGTCCAGCTGAGGCATCGGGGTCAGCTGCAGGTTGTTTTCCAGGTTCAGCTCAGCGCGCGTGGCCTTGGAGTAGTTCAGGTCGGCGACCAGCTTGACGCCGCCGAAGTTGAACTCGTTGTTCCAGCCGAACGCATCGATCTTGTCCTTGCGCTTGTTGTACATGCCGCGCACCAGCGGATACACGCCGCTGGCGGTGCCGCCGGTGAACGAGCCGTTGGCGTTGATCTGCGGGTTGCTGACCAGCAGGCCCGGGGTGTAGTTGCCGTTGTAGTTGCTGAGGTTCAGCTCGAACTGGTTGGCGGTGTCGATCTGCTCGGCTTCGGTGTGGAACGCATCGAAGGTGCTGGTCCAGCTGTTGTTCGGACGGAACTGGATCGTGGCCATCACGCCGTCGCGCTTGTTGTTGCCGGTGCGGCGCAGCGCCTTGATGCCATCGGAGAAGTAGGTGCCGGCGCCCACGCCCGGGCGCTCGCCCTTGTCGGTGTGTTCGGTGGTCCACGGTTCGTACAGGCCGACCTGGTTCTCCTGGATCGGCATGTCGCTGTGCGCGTAGCCGATGGCAATGCCCAGGGTCTTGTCCAGGAACTGGTCGATGTAGCTGGCGCTGAAGCGGTTGCCGTACGGATCGACGTTGGCGGCGCGGCCCAGCGAACTCTTCTGGTAGCGGCCGCTGACCGCGATCACGCGCTCGCCAAAGCTGAGCGGGCGTGCAGTCTGCATGTCGATGGTGCCCGACAGGCCCTGGCCGACCAGCGCCGCGTCCGGGGTCTTGTACACCGTCACGCCGTTGACCAGCTCGGACGGGTACTGGTCGAACTCGACACCGCGGTTGTCGCCGGTGCTGACCACTTCACGGCCATTGAGCAGGGTGGTGGCGAAGTCCGGCGACAGGCCGCGCACGCTGATCACCTGCGCACGGCCAGCCACGCGCTGGGCGGCCAGGCCGGGCAGGCGCGAGATGGATTCGGCGATGCTGACGTCGGGCAGCTTGCCGATGTCTTCGGCGGAAATCGCCTCGACCACCGAGGTGGCGTCCTGCTTGACCGCGATCGCGTTCTCGATGCCGCGGCGGATGCCGGTGACCTGCACCGTATCCAGGTTGGTGGCGGCGGTGGTGGCCGGCGTGGTGGTGCTCTGCGTGGACTGTGCCGACGCCAGCGTCGGCGCCAGCACAACGGCCAGCGCGAGACTCAGCGCACTGCGCTTGTGGTTCAACATTTTCCCCTCCCAGGCAATGTTGCAGATCGATTTGTGAGCGTTCCGGCGGTGCCGTGAACGTGCGACGCGGTGGCCGCTGTCGTCGCCGCTATGGTAGGCAGCGCGTTCTTCGCGGGAATCACCCTGCATACGTATTCAATGGCGTTTGCAGGGGTGTAATCGCTTTCAGATCCTGCTTGCGGTGGTGCCGGCCAGCGGCCGGCAATCACGTTCACCGGCTTGCCGGCCAGCGGCCGGCACTACCGGGGCATTCACAGCGGCGTGAAGCGAACGGCCTGCCCACCGCCCGGTGCCAGCACCAGCGTCAGTGCATCGGCGCTGGTCACCTCGCGGGTTTCGCGCGCGAACGCGAACGGATTGCTGCGGAAATCGGCGCCTTCGCCATCGCGGTAGATCTCGGCGCGATAGCGCACGCCTGGCTCCAGGAAGCCCAGCGATACCGGCAGCACGCGGCCGTGTTCGTCGGTGATGCTGCCGAGGAACCAGTCGCGGCTGTTGCGGTCACGGCGCACGATCGTCACGTAGTCGCCCACTTCGCCATCGAGCACGCGGCTCTGCTCCCAGTCCACCGCCACGTCCTCGATGAAGCGGAATGCCTCGCGGCGCTGCAGGTAGTGCTCGGGCAGGTCGGCGGCCATCTGGATCGGGCTGTACAGCACCACGTACAGCGCCAGCTGGCGGGCCAACGTGCTGGGGATGGCCTGGCCGTGGCGGCCCTTCAGGCTGAGGATGCCGGGGGTGTAATCCATCGGCCCGGCCAGCATGCGGGTGAACACCAGGTTGACCTCGTGCTCCGGCGGGTTCGGCGGCTGGCCCCAGGCGTTGTACTCCATGCCGCGCGCGCCTTCGCGCGAGATCCAGTTGGGGTAGGTGCGGCGCAGGCCGGTGTCCTTGATCGGCTCATGCGGGTTCACCGACAGGTGCCGGCGCGCAGCCTCCTGCACCACCTTCAGGTGATGGCGGGCCATGAACTGCCCGTCGTGCCACTCGCGCCACAGCGGGCCCCCCGTGGGATTGCGGCGGTCGACCTGGCCATCGTCGCAGACGTAGCCGGTCTTGAACTGGTCCACGCCCAGCCGTGCGTACAGGTCCAGCGCGGCACCCAGCTGGTCCTCGTAGTGCTCGATGGCGCAGCCGGTTTCATGGTGGCCGATCAGGTGCACACCCTTTTTCAGGCCATATGCCGACAGCGCTTCAATGTCGAAATCGGGCGTGGCCCGGGTGAAATCGAAGTCGTAGCCGTTGCCCACCCACATGCCGTCCCAGCCCGGGTTCCAGCCCTCCACCAGCACGCCGCGGAAGCCATGCGCGGCGGCGAAGTCGATCACCTTCTTCGTCTTGGCGGTGGTGGCTGCATGCTTCGGCCCCGTGGCCCAGCTCTCGTTGTCCAGGTGCATCGACCACCACACGCCCACGTACTTGGCAGGCTTCACCCAGCTCACATCGCCCAGCGCATTGGGCTCGTTGAGGTTGAGGATCAGGTCCGATTCGACCAGGCCACCGGCGCGGTCGGCGATCTGCAGCGTGCGCCACGGCGTGGCGAAGGGCAGGGCACGACGCACCTTCCAGCCCTCGGCCGAGGGTGACAGCTGCGCGCGCAGGCGTTGCCCCTCGGTGCGCCGCAGCCACATGCCGGCGTAGTCCACCAGAGCGGCCTCGTGAATGGCCACATGCAGGCCATCGCGGCTGCGCACGGTCATCGGCGTATGCACCAGCGGCACCTCGCGCAGCGGCGTGCGCTGGTACAGATATTCGTAGTGGATCGGCTCGCCGGCGGGGATCCACCAAGCGGTGGATTCAGGTGCGATGGCGAACTCGGTCAGTTCGTCATCGATGATCGCCTCGTGCAGGTTCGGCTGTTCGGGGAATACATAGCGGAAGCCCAGGCCATCGTCGTAGGCGCGGAACACCACATCCAGCCGACGCTTGCTCCCGGTGGTTTCGGCCAGCTGCACGGTCAGCTCGTTGAAGTGGTTGCGGGTGAGCCGGCGCTCGCCCCACGGCTGCTCCCAGCTGTCGTCGACGCTGCGCCGCTGCTGGCCAAGCAGGGCGAAATCGCGGTCCAGGCGGCCGTCGCGCAGGGCGAAGCCGAGCTTCGAATCCTCCACCACGGGTTCGCCGAAACGCTCGACGCGGTAGCGGGCGGTGCCGCCGTCCAGCACGAGGCTGACCTTGAGCACCTTGCCGGGTGATTCGACGCTGGCGACCTGTGGCGCGGCCTGCGCCAGCGTGGCCACGCCCAACAGGGCCAGGCCGAACATGTGCGCGAACAGCGCGCGTACAACCGTGTGTGGCATCGGCATTTCCCCTCCCAAGGCGCCGTTGGCAGACCCGGACCATAAGCCAGCGCAGCAGGCGCGCTACCGCGTGGCGCCATGAATACGTATGCAGCTGGACGCAGCCGACAGCCCCGCGTCTACCATGGGGCCAAGGCACCTTGAGGGAGGGGCCGCGCCCGCCCGCCGGCAACGACGGTGCGGACCTACAACGCGTGCAGAGAGGGAGGGAGGCCGACGGGCGCAAGCCGGTCCGCCGCTTCGATGCTGAAGATCATTTGCCTGACCGCTGCCCTGGGGGCAGCGCTGGGATCGACCGCGCAGGCGGCCGACCTGCAATTCGACGGCCGCCATGCGCGCGCCGAAGCCGCTGCCAACGGCGGCTTTGTTCTGCATGCGCCGAAGGGCGCAGTGCAGATCGCAGCCGCACCGATGCGCAGCCAGACCGGCAGCGTGATGTTCGACGCGTTGTTCGCGCTGGCCCAGCAGGAGATGGACCAGGACCGCGTGGACGCGATCCGCGATCCCGCGTTCGACGAAGGCCGACCGGTGCCGTGCGAGTGTTTCCAGACCGGCGCGCGCTGGCCCTATGTGTGGACCCGCGATGTCAGCTTCGCCGCCGATCTGGCGCTGGCGCGGCTGGACCCGCGACGCACCCGGCAGTCGCTGCAGTTCAAGCTGTCGGCGGCGCGCGACGGGCACACGCCCGGCCTGTTCGTGGCGCAGGACACCGGTTCCGGTGGCAGCTGGCCGATCAGCAGCGATCGCGTGGTGTGGTTCCTGGCGGCACGTCATCTGCTGGAGGATCGCGCGTTTGCCGACCAGATCTGGCAGGCGCTGCAGGGCACGCTGGCGCAGGACCGCGCAATGGTGTTCGACGCGCAGGTGGGCCTGTACCGTGGCGAGACCTCCTTCCTGGACTGGCGCGAGCAGACCTATCCGGACTGGACCCGCGAGGACGTGCGCTTCATCGGTGATTCCTACGCATTGTCCACCAACGTGCTGCACTACCAGGCACTGCGCCTGGCCGAACGCCTGGCCGGCCAGCACGGCGACGCCCGCGCGGCCGACTACAAGGCGTGGGCCGATGCGTTGGCGCAGCAGATCGATGCGCGCTTCTGGCGCGAGGATATCGGCCAGTACATGAGCTACATCGGCGAAGCCGCGCACCCGGTGCCGTACGCCAAGGTCGATCTGCTGGGCCTGTCGCTGGGCATCCTCGCCGGGGTGCTGCCGCCCGAGCGCGCACGCCGTGCACTGGCTGCTTACCCGATGGGGCCAGCCGGCAGCCCCGTGGTCTGGCCGCAGGAAGCGCAGCAGCCGATCTACCACAACCGCGCGATCTGGCCGTTTGTCAGCGCCTACTCGCTGCGTGCGGCGCGGCAGCTGGACGATGCGCCGCGCATCGCCGCCGAGATCCGTTCGCTGATGCGGGGCGCCGCGCTGGCCGGTTCCAACATGGAGAACTACGAGCTGGTCAGCCAGGCCGTGCATGTCGAGGAAGGCGCGCTGAGCGGCCCGGTGGTCAACTCCGAACGCCAGCTGTGGTCGGTGGCCGGGTATCTGTCGATGGTGGTCGAAGGCGTGTTCGGCGTGCAGGACGATGGCCGCGTGCAGCCCAAGCTGCCGGCCGCGCTGGTGCCGGAACTGTTCGGCACGCAGCGCAGCATCAGCCTGGAAGTCACTGGCAAGCGCTATGTGCTGGAGCGTCCGCAGAGCGTGGGCGATGGCTTGCTGGTGGCGGGCAGGACCACCACGCGCGGCACGACCACCACGGTGCAGCTGGTGACTGCCCCGGCAGCAACAGGCTTCGCTGCCACGACTGCGGATGCCAACGCGCGTGCGCCCGCAACACCCGCGGCACCGCAGGCCCTGCGCAGGGGCACGGGTTGGAACGTTCCGGTGCAAGCCGGGCAGGTTCTGTGGAAGGACGGCAGGGCCGTCGTCGCCAGCAATGGCCAGGTGCAGATCAGCGACGATGGGCTGCAGCATTGCCTCAGCCTGACCCGACGCGAAGGCGCGTTGGAATCGCTGCACAGCCCAATGGTCTGCGTCGGTCCACAGCAGGTGCTGAAGGGTGCGCAGCGCTGGCAGTTCACCTCGGCCAAGGCCGGGCAGGTTCGCCTGCGCCTGCAATATCGAAACCCGAACGGGCCGATCAACACCGGCGTCACGGCTGCGGTCAAGCAGCTGGTGCTGCAGTGCCCGGGCCAGCCGTTGCAGCGGCATACGGTCACGCTGCCGCACAGCGTGGCCGTGCAGGACTCGACCTCGGCAACATTCACGGTGCCAAAGGGGCAATGCACGGTTGCGCTTGAAGAGGGCTTCAACATGAGCGCGCTTGAACATTTCGCGCACTACACCGGTGGCAAGGGCGGCCGCGAGGGCGTGCTCAACCAGGCCCAGGTGCAGGCGCTGACGGTGGCGCCGGTGGCGATGGAAGAGGGTGCACGATGAATCGTCCCGCCAAACCGCAGCTGTCGTTCTGGCAGATCTGGAACATGTGTTTCGGCTTCCTCGGCATCCAGTTCGGGTTCGCCCTGCAGAACGCCAACGCCAGCCGCATCTTCGAGACGCTGGGTGCGGACATCGACGCGGTACCCGGGCTGTGGATTGCCGCGCCGCTGACCGGCCTGCTGGTGCAACCGGTGATCGGTTACCTGTCCGACCGCACCTGGACCCGCTGGGGTCGTCGTCGTCCGTACTTCATGATCGGTGCGGTGTTGACCACGCTGGCGCTGCTGGTGATGCCGAACTCGCCGACGCTGTGGATCGCGGCCGGCACGCTGTGGGTGCTGGATGCCTCGATCAACGTATCGATGGAGCCGTTCCGTGCCTTTGTCGGCGACCAGCTGGCGCCACGCCAGCGTCCGGCCGGCTACGCGATGCAGAGCTTCTTCATCGGCGTGGGCGCCATCGTCGCCAGCTTCCTGCCATTCATCCTGGCCCACTTCGGCGTTGCCAACACCGCGGCCGCCGGGGAAGTGCCCGACACTGTGCGCTATGCGTTCTACTTCGGCGCGGTGGTGCTGCTCGCGGCGATCACCTGGACGGTGGTCAGCACCCGCGAATATTCACCGGCGGAGCTGGCCGGGTTCGATGATGCCGAGCCACCGGAACATCACGCGGCGGCCGCGATCAACGGCCCGGCTTCATGGACGCGGGTGACCCTGTGGCTTGGGTTGGGTGTGTTGCTGGCGCTGCTGATCACCTGGCGGCAAGGCGACAGGATGCTGTACGTGCTGGCCGGCCTGTGCGCCGGCTACGGCCTGCTGCTGGCGGCGGCGCGCGCGCTGCCGGCCACGCATATGCTGGCCGCCATCGTCGGCGACCTGCGCGCGATGCCGGTCACCATGCGCCGCCTGGCGTGGGTGCAGTTCTTCTCGTGGTTCGCGCTGTTCGCCATGTGGATCTACACCACCGCTGCGGTGGCCGGTACCCACTTCGGTTCGACCGATCCACAGTCGGCCGCCTACAACGAAGGTGCCAACTGGGTGGGCGTGCTGTTTGGCGCCTACAACGGCTTCGCTGCGCTGGCGGCGGTGCTGATTCCGCCGATGGTGCGTGCGATCGGCCTGCGCTGGAGCCACCTGGTCAACCTGTGGCTGGGCGGCGCTGGCCTGGTCTCGCTGATGTTCATCCGCGACCCGCACTGGCTGCTGCTGTCGATGGTGGGTGTGGGCTTTGCCTGGGCCTCGATCCTGTCGTTGCCGTATGCACTGCTGTCCGACAGCGTGCCGGCGTCGAAGATGGGTGTGTACATGGGCATCTTCAATTTCTTCATCGTGATTCCGCAGCTGGTGGCGGCCAGTGCGCTTGGCTTTGCCCTGCGCGCATGGCTGGGTGGCCAGCCGATGCATGTGCTGGTGCTGGGCGGCTGCAGCCTGTTCCTGGCCGGCCTGTGCGTGCTGCGGGTTCCGTCCCGTCCGGAGGTGGTGTGATGCGTGGTGTCCTGGCTGTTGCTGTTTCCCTTGCCCTGTTCGCCGGCCAGGCCGCGGCCGCGCCGCGCCCGGACTACGTCGGCACCACCGAGCCGTTCGCCAGCGATGCGGTGTATTTCGTGGTCACCGACCGCTTTGTCAACGGTGATCCGTCCAACGACCATCGTGACCAGGGTGGCGCGCACCGCACCTTCGATATCCCGGTGCCGTGCCCGGACAAGGTGGACGGCAACATCGGCTATCTCGGCGGCGACTTCCGTGGCGTGCTCGACAATGCGCAGTACATCCGCAACCTGGGCTTCGGTGCGGTGTGGATCACGCCCATCGTCGACAACCCGGACGAGGCCTTTACCGGCAGCAAGCCGATCAGCTGCACCAGCACGCTGACCGACCGCGGCAAGACCGGTTACCACGGCTACTGGGGCATCAATTTCTACAAGCTCGACGAGCACCTGCCGAGCAGAGACCTGGACTTCGCCGGGCTGACCAAGGGCCTGCACGGTGCTGGCTTGAAGGTGGTGCTGGATATCGTAGGCAACCACGGTTCGCCGGCCTGGACCATGCCGACACGGCAGCCGCAGTTCGGGCAGATCTTCGACAAGGACGGAAAACTGATTGCCGACCACCAGAACCTGCCGCCGCAGAAACTGGATCCGAAGCACAACCCGTTGCACGCGTTCTACAACAACATCGGTCCGGTCGACAGCAAGGACGGCTCGATCTTCGACGGCAACCTGGCCGAGCTGTCGGACTTCAACCAGGACAATCCGGCGGTGATGGACTACCTGGTCGGCGCCTACCTGCAGTGGACCGCGCAGGGCGTGGACGCGTTGCGCATCGACACCATCGGCTGGCTGCCGCACCCGTGGTGGCATGAATTCGTCAAGCGCATCCGCGCCGAGCATCCGGGCATGTTCATGTTCGGCGAAGCGTTCGACTACGATGCCGCGCGCATCGCCGAGCACACCTGGCCCGCCAACGCGAACGTGAGCGTGCTGGATTTCCCGTTGCGCGGCGCACTGGAGCAGAGCTTCGGCACCGCCAACAAGGGCTTCGAGACCCTGGCTGAGCCACTGCACCTGAGCGGTGGCCCGTATGCCAATCCGTACGAGCTGATGAGCTTCTACGACAACCACGACATGCCGCGCCTTCAGGCCAGTGACAACGGCTTCATCGATGCGCACAACTGGCTGTTCACCGCGCGCGGCATTCCGGTGGTCTATTACGGTTCGGAGACGGGCTTCATGCGTGGCCGTGCCGAGCATGCCGGCAATCGTGCGTACTTCGGCCAGCCGCGTGTGGATGCGGCGCCGAAGAGCCCGATCTTCGCGCCGCTGCAGCGTATCGCCAGGCTGCGCGAAGCCACCCCGGCGCTGCAGCGCGGCCTGCAGGTGAACGAGCGCCTGCAGGGCGATGAGGCGGTGTTCTTGCGCGTGCTGCAGCATGGCGAGGTGGCGCAGACCGCGCTGGTGCTGCTGAACAAGGGCGACAGGGCAAAGAGCTTCACTGTGTCGCGTTACGTCCAGGCGGGCCGCTGGCGCGATGCGCTGGACGGCGGTTCGTTGCAGGTGAACGGTCTGCTGAAGGCCGACGTGCCCGCGCACGGCGTGAAGGTCTATGTGCTGGACGCTGCCGTGCAGCAGCCGGCGCTGCAGGCCGAGCTGGACAAGGCGATGGCCGACCAGAAGGCGCGGGACCAGCGTCTGGGGCGGTAGTGCCGGCCGCTGGCCGGCAGCCCCGGATTCCGGGTACCTGCAGGTGCCGGCCAGTGGCCGGCACTACCGGGTTTGGCCGCATCCGGCACAATAGGCACCCCTCACGCCCCGCCGTATCGCCATGACCGACCTCGCCCCGCAGACCCCGATCGAAACCCTGCTGAAGGCGGCGATGGACGGGTCGGTGCCGATCCGCGCCTTCATGGAGGCCTTCGTCGCCTCCGAGGTGGTACTGCTGACCGGCAGCCTGGTGACCCCCGATGGCAGCGGCTTCGACCCGCTGCTGTTCGACAAGCAGGGCACCCTGCACGTGGCCGTGTTCACCGATCCGTCGCGGGTGGGCATCTACAGCCAGCAGGCCGAACACCAGATCCGCTGGCGGATGCTGGACGTGCTGCGCCGGGTGCCGGGTGGCTACGGCGTGGTGATCAACCCCGGTACCCCGCTGGGCTTCGAGATCTCGCCCAGCGGCGTTGGCGAGATCCTGAAGGACTTCGCCCAGGGCTGAGTTGCCGTCGCGCCATTTGTAGCGTCGAGCCATGCTCGACTGCCTTTCGCGCATGGCCTGATGTGTCGAGCATGGCTCGACGCTACAGAAGGCTTCCCTTCGGGCGCCGTCCATGATCCCCTTGGGTGACATCGGGATCGAGGCATTGCCATGGAATTCAGGGGACTACCCGCCGACGCACCGGAACGGCAGCAATTGGCCCAGTGGTACCACGCGGAATGGGGCCAGGACGCCGGCCTGACACTGGAACAGGAACTGCAGCGGCTCAATCCGCCACAGGATGCCGAAGGTTTCCCGCACCTGATCGCCGCATTCGATGACGGTCAGGTGGTTGGCGCAGTCCAGCTCAAGCGGCGGGAAATGCAGGCGTTCCCACAGTACGAACATTGGCTGGGCAGCGTGTTCGTGGCCGACAGCCATCGCGGGCGTGGGCTGGCTGGCGCGCTGGTGGAGCAAGCAGCGGCGCAGGCGGTGCGGATGGGGGTTTCCGATCTCTACCTGCAGACCGAGGCCCTGGACGGTGGGCTGTATGCGCGGCTGGGCTGGAAGCCGCTGCAGGAAGCCGACAACCGCAGCTATCGCGTGCTGGTGATGGTGCGCAGGTTGGCAGCATGAGCGTACCCACGGCACGCCATTCCCGCTCGGCCCTGATCTTCCTGATCGCGGCGATCGCTGCCGCGCTGGTGTCCATGCCCCTGCTGCGCGCGGTGGGCATGGTGCTATGGCCGGTGTTCGTCATTGCCTGGCTGATCAACCTGGGCGCGGCCTGGCATCTGGCCCAGTGGGCGCGCCAGCAGCGCCGTTCGGCATGGGCGTTCGGGTTGCCGGCGGCGCTCGGTACCGTCGCCTCGATCGTGGTCTTCGTGCTGCTGGCGTTGCTGGGGCCGAAGGCCAGGCCTCAGCCGGAAATCACCGGCTGAGTGCTTCGTTCCACTCGTTCCACAGGACACCGTCCACGGCGGTGAGCAGTGTCTGCTGGACCTCGATCAGCGTGTTCATCTCATCCAAAACCGCCTCCAGGTCGGTGATTGAGATCTCGAATCTGGCCGTGCACTGGCTCATGGCATGTACGTGTCCAGTGCCATGCGCTAGCTCGATGGCTTCCTGGAGGACATGGGGCGCGTCGTTGAGAGAGAGCCGCAGGCGAACGTCTTCATCGCCCGTAATGAGAACACTGTTCCCACCCAGCTCCAATTCGAGCTCAAGACCACAGTCGGCCAATACCTCGGCTGCCCAGTTCAGTGATGCGGAGATTCCGTGTGCGGCGAAGTAGATATGGCTGGATGTCATCGCGGCCTCTCGAAGGTTCACGGAGAGTATCGCTTGCCTTGAAATGGAATCTGGTGGTGTCCCTGCATCTCTGGCCAATCAGGACTTTAAATGACGCAATTGGGCGTGGCATGTCGTTTCTGTCTGCAGCAGTGATGCCAGCCATTTGACTGGCACCACCGCATACCTCACATCGTTACCTTGCGCCGGTTGTCATCGCTCACACGGTCGATCAGCTTGTTGTAGGGGTCGAAGCCCGCTTCATCCGGCTTTTCATCCACGGTCACCGTGATCTTCGGATCGGCGCTGGTGATGTGGTGGCGCTGCAGGTACAGCACCTTCTGGTCGCGCTCCTTGCCCGACGGCCCATTGGCGAACACGCCGACCTCGACCCAGTCATCCATCTTTCCGTCGCTCTCCTTGCCCTTGCCGTCGGCGTACTGCTTGGCGGCGTGCAGGTCCAGGGTCACGTCGTAGCGGCCGTCATCGCGCTTGCGGGCGCTGGCGGCCATTACGCGGTTGTCGTAGAAGCTGATCTTCTCGAACAGGTCGGTGACCAGCTGCTGGCGGTCGGCCGGGGTCTCGGCGCGGATGTAGTCCAGCAGCTCGCGTGAGGTGGTGTACGGCGGTTGCTGGTACCCCTTGTCCTGCAGGAAGCGCTTCAATGCGCGGTTAAGCGCCTGCTCGCCGATCTCCTCGCGCAGCCGGTAGAACACCAGCGAACCCTTCTGGTAGTGGATGTACTGCTGGTTCTCCACACGTTCCAGCGGCTGTTCCTCGATGGCCTCGCCGCCGCGGCCGGACAGGTAGCCGTCCAGCTCGCGCTTGAGGAACTGGCGCATGTGCTGGCGGCCGTACTCCTGCTCCATCACCATCAGTGCCGAATACTGCGACAGCGATTCGGACAGCACCGTCGCGCCCTGCACGTTGGCACCGATCACCTGGTGCGCCCACCACTGGTGCGCGATCTCGTGCGCGGTTACGTAGAAAACGTAGTCCACCTTGTCCGGGTCACGCAGGTCGGCGATGAAACCGATGGCCTCGGAGTAGGGGATGGTGTTGGCGAACGACTGCGCGAAGCGGGCATAACCCGGGAACTCGATGATGCGCACCTGGCGATGCTGGTACGGGGTGAAGTTCGCCTCGTAGTAGGCCAGCGATTTCTGCACCGCTTCGATCATCCGGTCCACGTTGTAGCCGTGCGCCGGATCGAAGTAGACCTCGATCGGTATGTCCTTGTACTTTGCCTTGCGCACCTCCCAGCGCGCCGACAGATAGGCGTAGAAGTTCAGCATCGGTCGATCCATGGCATAGCTGAAGCAGCGCCGGCCATTGACCGTGCTCTCATGCTGCAGATAGCCCGGGGCCAGCGCCACCTGGTCTGGTGCCGTGCAGATCGTGGTGCGGAAGTCGAGCCAGTCGGCATCGTTGGCTATGTACGTGTTGGCACGCGCGGCTTCGTCTTCCAGCTTGGGCATGCGCCGCGGCTCACCCAGGTCGCGCTTGCGCCGCTCGTTGCGGTCGCTGATCTCGGCGCCTTCGTTGTAGCCGAACGACGGCAGTACGCGGCTGTTGAAGAAGGTGCCGTTGTCGACGATGTTGCTTGGTGCTTGGCCCGCGGTGATGCCGTTGGGCTTCTGCACCACCCGGAAATGCACGCTGCGGGTTTCACCCGGTTGCAGCGGTTTCTGCAGGCGGTAGATGCGGTAGCCGAGATCGGCGTCATGCATCGATAGTGTCTGCCCACCCAGGTCGACCGCGACCAGCTGCTTGTCATCGCCCATCGAGACGTGCACGTCCTGGATCGGCGTGGCGTGGGTATTGCGCACCGTCCAGTTCGCATCGATCACCATCGACTGCGATTCGGGGGACAGGTCCACGCGGTTGTCCACCGCCACGATGCGGGGCTGCGGCAGGTTGCGGTACTTCGACAGCTCGCGCTCGTAGCGGGCCTGCAGGTCCAGCTGCTGGTCGGGCGAGACGAACTCGTTGCGGATGTTGGTGCTCCAGTACAGCCAGCCACCCACGGCGACAAAGGCCAGGGCGGCCACTGCGGCGAAGGCACCGGTCGGGCCGCGCAGGCGGCGGCCGGCCAGGGCCAGGCGCTGACGCAGGCCCTGGCTGACACCTCGTACCCAGAAGGCTGACGCCAGGCACATCAAGGTCAGCAGGAACAGGGCCCAATAGCCCTGGAACGCCAGCTGCCCGGTCAGGAAGTGGCCGTAGCCGTTCATGTCCGAATAGGGCGCGTTGGGCCAGCTGCCGAAGTTGTACAGGTTCTGCGTGTAGTCGAGCAGGCCGAGCACGCCCTGGCCGATCATCACCACGATCAGCAATGCGTAACCGACGAACTTGTTGTTGGTGAGCACCTGCAGCACCAGCGCCAGGCCCCCCATCAGGATGTAGACCACCGAATCCAGCGCCAGGCTGCGCAGGTACAGCAACGGCTCCAGATGCGTGTAGCCCTTGGCCAGCTGCACGCCCATCGCCGCCAGCGCGCCGGCGGCCTGGAAGCAGATGATCACGGCCAGCAGTGCGGTGAACTTGGCCAGCAGCGGCACCCAGTTCGGCACCGGCATGGCATCGGTCACTTCATTGATGCGCGCACTGCGTTCCTTCCAGACCAGCTCACCGGCGAAGAACAGCACGATGATCACCAGCAGCCAGCTGAAGGCCCCCTGCAGGCCCATGATCATCTGCGAGGTGACCGGCCAGATCGAGGTGCCGTACAGGGTCTGCCGGAACAGCGCGCTGGGCAGGAAGTTGGCCAGGCCCAGCACCAGCAGCACGATGAACGGCACGCTGCGCAGGACGCCGCGTGTATCGAAGCGGACCTGGCGCAGGAACTGCTGCCACGCCGTGCTGGCAGTGAACGCCGGTATCACGCGCGGCAGTGTCGCGCGGGTGGGGCGGACCACGCTGGCATCGGCAGCCGGTTGCGCCTGCCTGCGGCCCCAGCGCGGACGGCCACTGCCGCTGCGTTCGGTGCGGAACAGCGCGAAGGTGGCGGCGAACAGCGCGGCAGCCACGCCCAACCACAGGGCGCGGTTGGCCAGCAGGTAACCGGCCAGCTCGGGAATCCCGTTGTTGCGTTCGGCAGTGGACCAGTAGCGGATGGTACGGCCGAGTGCGCGCATGCCCAGCGGTTCGCTCAGCACCGCGATCCACGTATTGTCGATGTCGCGCAGCAGGGCCGCGCTGGCGCCGTACAGGACCAGGTAGGCCACCAGGCCGATGTAGACCCAGAGGATCGAGCGGGTCAGCGCTGCCAGCAGCGACAGCAGCGCGGTGGTGAACAACAGGTTCGGAATGACGATGACCGCGAACGTCCAGGCATAGCCCTGCCAGCTGATCGGGCCCATGCGTTCGGGATCGACCCAGGGCATGAACGGCGCCAGCCACAGGCCGAACGCGATCAGGATGTAGACCAGCAGCCCGGCCGCCAGGGCGGCAGCGATGCGCCCGGCCAGGTAATCGCTGCGCTTCACCGGGCTGGCGAAGATCAGTTCGGCAGTGCCGAGTTCGAAGTCACGCAACAGCGCGTTGCTGACGAACAGCGCGGTGACCAGCATGCCGAGCAGGGTGAAGATGCCCAGCATCTGCGCGATCACGGTGGGCGCGTTGCTGTGCACGTTGCCGGTGCCGCCACCGATCTGCACGGCGTCGCTGGACGCGGCGGCAAAGGCAAGCAGGGCGAACAGCCCGGCCAGCAGCCACAGCAGCGGGGATCGCAGCTGCTCGCGCAGCTCGAAGCGGAAGAAGTTGAGGATCATGGCGTGCTCCGCTCAGGCTGCCGCGCGGGCACGGGCCTGCAGGCGCAGGCGCTGGAAGTACACATCCTCGAGGTCGGGAGCCACGGCCGCGAAGCCGTCGCCAGGGTCGTTGGCGCTGTGCACGTGGATCACCGGGCGGCCACCGACCAGGCGGGTGGACAGCACCACGTAGCGTGCCTCGTGGTCGGCCAGTTCCGAAGGATCAACCTGCTTGCGCCAGACCTGCTGCTGCAGGGCGTCGATGGCATCGGCCGGGCGCCCGGTCAGCAGCACCTGGCCTTTGTTCATGATCGCCATCGTCGGGCACAGATCGGTCACGTCCTCGACGATGTGGGTGGAGAGGATTACCGCCACGTTCTCGCCGATCGCCGCCAACAGGTTGAGGAAGCGGTTGCGTTCTTCCGGGTCGAGGCCGGCGGTGGGTTCATCGACGATCACCAGCCGCGGGTCACCCAGCAGCGCCTGGGCAATGCCGAAGCGCTGGCGCATGCCGCCGGAGTAGGTGCCCAGCTTGCGCTTGCGGGCATCCCACAGATTCACCTGCTGCAGCAGCCCATCGACCACCTCGCGGCGCTGCGCGCGCTGGGTCAGGCCCTTGAGCACCGCGAAATGCTCCAGCAGGTCCAGCGCGCTGACTTTCGGATACACGCCGAAATCCTGCGGCAGGTAGCCCAGCCGGCGGCGCACCGCGTCCTTGTCGCGCAGCACGTCGATCGGCGCCTCGCCTGGAATGCTGAGCGTCGCCGTTCCGCTGTCGGCCTCCTGCAGGGTGGACAGCGTGCGCATCAGCGACGACTTGCCGGCGCCGTTGGGGCCGAGCAGGCCGAACATGCCGCGCGGGATGTCCAGGCTGACGTTGTTGAGGGCGTGCACGCCATTAGCGTACGTCTTCGACAGCGAATCGATCTTCAGCATGTGACGTACACCTTTCCATGGGCGATGTCTGCGCGTTATCCGCGCATCAGCCTCCGTGCGCATCCGCCGTTGGTCATGGGGGGAGAATTCCGCCGTCGCACGTTGGGGCGGGGCGGGAGGCCTGGCGGCGCTTACCGGCGCAGCGACGATTCCCGCACCACCAGCTTCACCGGGATGCTCTGGCTCTCCACCGGCTGGCGACCGATCAGTGCCAGCAGGCGCTCCACCAGCAGCTGGCCGGCCTGCTTGGTGTCCTGCTGCACGGTGGTCAGCGCCGGGGATACCGAGGCCGCCAGCGGGATGTCGTCGAAGCCGGTCACCGCCACGTCCTGTGGCACCCGCAGGCCGGTCTCGCGCAGGGCGCGCATCGCGCCGATGGCGATCAGATCGCTGGCGGCGCAGATCGCATCGATCGGTTCACCGCGTGCCAGCAGCACCTGGCAGGCCTCCTGGCCGGAAGCCTCGGTGGTGATCGCATCGTGCTGCAGCGCCGGTTCGGCGGCCAGGCCGTGGTCCTGCAGGGCCGCGACATGGCCGCGGTAGCGCTCCTGGAATTCGGGGTAATGGCTGGAGGCATGGCCGAGGAAGGCGATGCGGCGGCAGCCCTGCTGCAGCAGGTGGGTGGTGATGTCGTGCCCACCCTGGAAGTTGTCGCTGCCGATCGAGACGCCGGGTTGGCCGGGCAGGGCGGCGCCCCAGCGCACGAAGTGCGTGCCCTGTTCGACCAGCCGCTGCAGGCGGTCGCGCGATTCGTGGTAGTCGCCGTAGCCGAGCAGGATGATGCCGTCGGCCTTGTTGCTGTCCTCGTAATCGGCCTGCCAGTCGGTGGACAGCTGCTGGAACGAGACCAGCAGGTCCTGCCCATGCAGGGCGCAGGCACGGGTGATCGAGCCCAGCATCGAGTGGAAGAACGGGTTGATAAGCGAGTCGTCGTTGGTCGGGTCCTCGAAGAACAGCAGGGCCAGCGTGCCGGCGTTGCGCAGGCGCAGGCTGGAGGCGTTCTTGTCGACCTTGTAGTTCAGTTCGCGGGCGATGCGCAGGATGCGCTCGCGGGTCTCGGCATTGACCATCGGGCTGCCTCGCAGGGCCCGCGACACGGTCGGCTGGGAGACCCCGGCCAGGTGGGCGATGTCCAGGGAGGTGGCTTTGCCTTTGATCGTCATGGGAACGCGGGAGGGGGCAGGGGGAGGAGCTTGGGCATGATGCCATGGGCAGACGCCAATGCCCCTCCGGATGTCCACCGAAGCGAGGGTAAGTCATTGCCGGACAAGGAAATCAGTTCAATCCTCCTGCGCGGCCGGGGTCTTCTGACCGGGCGGATGGCGGCGGCAATGCTAAGATGCATCGTTCTCGCATTCCCCCAAATTTCAACAGGGGCGGCCTCGCCTACTGCACCCCCGCCCGGGGCTGTGCTATCACTGGCGGTCTGCCCCTGGACAACGGACGAAGGTACCTATGGCGCGCGGCATCAACAAAGTCATCCTGGTCGGCAATCTCGGCAACGACCCGGACGTGAAGTACACCCAGGGCGGCATGGCGATCACCCGCATCAGCCTGGCCACCACCAGCGTCCGCAAGGACAAGGATGGCAACCAGCAGGAGCGCACCGAATGGCACCGCGTGGTGTTCTTCGGCAAGCTCGGCGAGATCGCCGGCGAGTACCTGCGCAAGGGCAGCTCGGTCTACGTCGAAGGCAGCCTGCGCTACGACAAGTACACCGGCCAGGACGGCGTGGAGAAGTACTCCACCGACATCATTGCCGATGAAATGCAGATGCTGGGCGGCCGCGGTGAAGGCGGTGGCGGCGGCGGTGGTGGCAACTACGGCGGCGATCGTCCGCAGCGCCAGCAGACTCCGCGCCAGGAGTATGGTGGCGGTGGTGGCCAGCGTGGTGGCCAGGGCGGCGGCTATGGTAACCAGGGCGGCAACCAGGGCGGCGGTTACGGCAACCAGGGTGGCAACCAGCGTCCGCAGCCGCAGCAGGCGCCGCCGATGGATGACTTCGCTGACGACGATATTCCGTTCTGATCGAACGCTCCTTTGCAGCAGAAAAGAATGCCCCGCTCATGCGGGGCTTTTCTTTTTGCGCGATGCCATCTGCGTTGTGCCTCGCACCATCAGTTTTTCGTGCACCGCGACTTGCAAACAGACAATTTCCTCCCCTATGGTGCAATCGATTGCATTGCTGTGAATCGTTGCGTTTGATACCGGTTGGGAGGCCGGAAGGTGGATGTCCATCCATTCGATCAGACCGGCCCCGGCGACGGGCCTCACGCGGCGCGATGCGCTGCGCATCGCAGTTGCCGGCAGCATTGGCCTGGGGGCCGCGACAACCGCGGGCGCATTGCCCGCATTCGCCGCCACGGCGCCACTCAAGGGCAAACTGAAGCATTCCGTCGCACGCTGGACCTTCCCGCAGCTGTCCGTTGCCCAGCTCTGCACGACGGTGAAGGACATCGGCTTTGCCGCGATCGACCTGGTCGGCCCGGAGGACTGGCCCACGCTGCAGGCGCATGGCGTGTACAGCTCGATGTGCAACGGCGCAGAACTGGGCCTGACCAAGGGCTTTGCCGGCCGTGAGTTCCACGACCAGCTGGTGGAACGCTACACGCGGCACATCGATCTGGTCGCCGATGCCGGCTATCGAAACCTCATCTGCTTTTCCGGCAACCGCAACGGTATGGACCCGCAGGACGGCATGGCCAATGCCGAGGCCGGGCTCAAGCGCATCCTCGGACATGCCGAGAAGCGCGGCGTGGTGCTGGTGATGGAGCTGCTCAACTCCAAGGTCGATCATCGCGACTACCTGTGCGACCACTCCACGTGGGGTGTGGAGCTGTGCCAGCGGCTCGGCTCGGACAATTTCGGCCTGCTCTACGACATCTACCACATGCAGATCATGGAGGGCGACATCATCGCCACCATCGGCAAGCATCACGCCTGCTTCAAGCACTACCACACCGCAGGCGTGCCCGGCCGGAACGAGATCGGAGACCAGCAGGAGCTCCACTATCCAGCCATCTGTCGCGCGATCCGCGACACCGGTTTCAAGGGGTATCTGGCGCAGGAGTTCACGCCTGCAGCGCCCGATCCCGTTGCCTCATTGCGCGAGGCGATCCGCCTCTGCGACGTCTGAAACGATATCCACCCAGGTGAGAAACCCATGGCAGATAATCACTACGACGCCATTGTTGTTGGCTCGGGAATCAGTGGCGGTTGGGCGGCGAAGGAGCTGGCCGAGAAGGGCCTGAAGGTCCTGATGCTGGAACGCGGGCGCAACATCGAGCACGTCAAGGACTACGTCAACGCGATGAAGGAGGCGTGGGATTTCCCGCACCGCAACCGGCCAACGCAGGCGATGAAGGCCGCCTTCCCGGTGCTGATGCGCGACTACGGCCTGGCCGAGAACCTGGAAGGAATGTGGGCCAACGAACAGGAATCGCCCTACATCGAGACCAAGCGCTTCGACTGGTTCCGTGGCTACCACGTCGGTGGTCGTTCCTTGATGTGGGGGCGGCAGAGCTATCGCTTCTCCGATCTGGATTTCGAGGCCAACCTCAAGGACGGCATCGCCACCGACTGGCCGATCCGCTACGCCGACATCGCGCCGTGGTACGACCACGTGGAGAAGTTCGCCGGCATCGCCGGCACGCGCGAAGGACTGGACGTGCTGCCGGACGGCGAGTTCCTGCCGCCGATTCCCTTGAACATCGTCGAGAAGGATGTGGCCGCGCGCATCAAGAAGGCCTTCGGCGGAACGCGCCATATGATCCACTCGCGCACTGCCAACATCACCCAGCCGATGCCCGAGCAGGGACGCGTCAACTGCCAGTACCGCAACAAGTGCATCCTGGGTTGTCCCTTCGGTGCCTACTTCTCGACCCAGGCGGCGACGCTGCCGGCGGCGATGAAAACCGGGAACCTGACCTTGCGGCCGTTCTCGATCGTCAAGGAAGTGCTCTACGACAAGGACCGCAAGCGTGCGCGTGGCGTGGAGGTGATCGACGCCGAAACCGGCCAGACCTACCAGTACACGGCCAAGGTCATTTTCCTCAATGCATCGTCGTTCAACTCGACGTGGCTGCTGATGAATTCGGCCACCGATGTCTGGGAAGGGGGGCTGGGCTCTTCGTCCGGCGAGTTGGGGCACAACGTGATGGACCATCATTTCGGGGCCGGCGCCTCGGGCCGGGTCGAGGGTTACGAAGACAAGTACTACTTCGGCCGCCGTCCCTGCGGCTTCTACATTCCGCGGTTCCGCAACGTCGCGGCCGACAAGCGCGGCTACCTGCGCGGGTTCGGCTACCAGGGCAGTGCCAGCCGCACCGGATGGTCGCGCGAGATCGCCGAGCTCAACATCGGTGCCGATCTGAAGGAGGCACTGACCGTGCCGGGTGACTGGCGCATCGGCATGACCGGGTTCGGTGAAATGCTGCCGCACCACGACAACACGATCCGCCTGGACCACGACCGCGAGGACAAATGGGGACTGCCGGTGCTGGCGATGGACGTGTCCATGCGCGCCAATGAACTGGCGATGCGCAAGGACATGGCCGCCGATGCCGCCGAGATGCTGGAGGCGGCCGGGGTCAAGGACGTGACGATGCACGACAACGACTACGCCCCGGGCAAGGGCATCCACGAAATGGGGACCGCACGCATGGGACGTGATCGGAAAAGCTCGGTATTGAATGCGCACAACCAGGTCTGGGATGCCCCCAATGTCTATGTGACCGACGGTGCCTGCATGACCTCCAGCGCCTGCGTGAATCCCTCGCTGACCTATATGGCGCTGACCGCGCGCGCGGCCGACCATGCGGTACGCGAACTGAAAGCGGGGAACCTCTGATGGATCGCCGCGAACTGTTGAAGATGATCGTTGCCGCTACCGGTGCGGCCATGGTTGGCCTGCCTGCGCTGGTGCATGGCAAGGTGCCGGCTGCCGGGGCGATGCCCGCGTTCTCCGATGCCGACATCGGCATGCTGGACGAGATCGCCGAAACCATCCTGCCGCGGACAAGGACGCCCGGGGCCAAGGACGCGGGTGCCGGTGCGTTCATGGCGACGTTCGTCAGCGACTGCTACACCGCCCGGCAGCAGGCGACGTTCCGCGCCGGCCTGGCCGACATCGACACGCGCGCCGGTGGCCGTTTCGTATCGCTCACGCCGGAAGCCCGCACCGGGTTGCTGCGAACGCTGGACGCCGAAGCCAAGGCACGCAATGCCGACGTGACCGAGACCGGCACTCCCGAGGAAGGCGAGGCCATGCCGCATTACTTCACGATGATCAAGCAGCTGGCCATCTTCGGCTTCTTCACTTCAAAGGTCGGGGCGACCGGTGTGCTGCAGTACGTCGCCGTGCCGGGCCGCTACGACGGTGACCTGGCCTATGTCCCCGGTACGCCCGCGTGGGGGACCAGCTGATGGACGCCACCCTGATGATCCGCCCTGGGTTGATCACGGCCGGCCTGCTGGCCGCTGCATCCGCATTCGCTCAGGACGGCGCCGACGCTGCGCGTGACCCGAAGAAGACCGAAGTGTGGACGCCCGTGCCCGCTGTCGTGGCCACGCCGCCCGGCAAGGCCCCCTCCGATGCCATCGTGCTGTTCGATGGCAAGGATGTCTCGGCGTGGGAGGCAGAGCAGGGCGGGCCCGTGCCCTGGACGGTTGCCGATGGCGCCATGACCGTCGTTCCGGGCAGCAAGGGCATCCGCACCCGGCAACGCTTCTGCGATGTCCAGCTGCATGTCGAATGGCGTACCCCCACCGAGACGAAGGGCTTCGACGGCCAGAACCGGGGCAACAGCGGCATCTTCCTGCAGGAACTGTACGAGCTGCAGGTGCTCGACAGTTACAACAACCCGACGTATGCCAACGGCCAGGCGGGTTCGATCTACAAGCAGGCCATGCCACGGGTGAACGCCTCGCGCGCACCGGGCCAGTGGCAGGTCTACGACATCATCTGGAAGGCACCGCGCTTCTCGCAGGGCGGCGGCCTGACGTCGCCCGCGCGCATCACCGTGCTGCACAACGGCGTACTCGTGCAGGACGACACCGTGCTGGCAGGCAGGACCGAGTACATCGGTGCGCCTTCGTACGCACCCCATGCGTGCGCGCCGCTCTATCTGCAGGAGCATGACTCCAGGGTCAGCTACCGCAACATCTGGGTGCGCGAACTGTAGCGGCACGCGGCCGGCGTGGTCGCCGGCCGCCTACTTCGCCAGATAGCTGGCGAGGTCGTCGATCTCCTGCTGCGACAGCTGGGCAAAGGGCGGCATCAATCCTCCGCCCTTCCTGATCTTGTCCTTGACCTGGGCGGGCTGAAGCCGCTTGGCGACGTCGGTAAGCGCCGGGAAGGTCGGCGGTACGCCGGCGCGTTCAGCACCGTGGCAGGCAGTGCAGTGCTGGGCATAGAGTTTCGCGCCGGCGGCAGGATCGTCCTTGGCCCGGGCTGCCGTTGAAGTGCTCATGCCGCCCAGGGCCAGGGCCACTGCCAGGATCATCTTCATGTGGGGCTCCTTGATGCGTCAGCGCCGTGCACGGGTGGGCACGTTGGCGGGCAGGTGTTCACGCAGGTAGTCCGCGCCGGTCTGGATGACCTTTGCCGGGTCGCGTGGCTGGTCGTGTTCGACGATGTACCACTGCACCTTGGCCGCCGCAGCGGCGGGCAGGATCGCGTTCCAGTCCAGCACGCCCTGGCCCACCGCGGCGAATCCGCCTTCATCCTGGGCCTGGCCCTTCGGCGCATTGTCCTTGGCGTGCACCGCAAACACGCGTCCACGGAATTTTCCCAGCATCACCGCCGGGTCCAGGCCTGCGCGTGCAACCCAGGCCAGGTCCAGCTCGGTCTGCAGGTCGGGCCCGGCCGCTGCGAACAGCAGCTCCAGCCCGGTCTGGCCGTCGAAGTCGACCAGTTCGAAGTCGTGGTTGTGATAGGCCAGGCGCATGCCCTTGTCGCGCACCCGCTTGGCGATGCGGCCCAGCTCCTTGCCCAATGCGGTCCAGCCCGCGGCATCGGTTGGGCGGTCCTTCTGGTCCAGGTAAGGCACCACCAGCGTGCTGTTGCCGATCGAGCGGTTGAGGGCCACCACGCCATCCAGGTTGTCGCGCAGCTCGGCCAGTGGCACGTGCGACGAAACCGCCTTGATCGAATACCGGTCCAGCAGTTGCTTGAGTTCGGTGGCGCTGGTGTTCTGCGTACCGACCGTTTCCACCGCACGGACGCCCGCGTCGTGGACGATCTTCAACTGCTGATCGAGCGAGCCTGCATTGCGCAGGGTGTACATCTGCACCGCGATCGGCTTCTGCGTGGTGGCGGCTTCGCTCGCGAAGGCGGGCAGGGCAGCGAGCAGCAGGATGAGACTTGCACTTCTACGGAAAAGAGCTTTCATCAACAGATCCTCCCGGAATTCAACCGATGGTGGTCCAGGCACGTGACCTGGCTGATGCAATGACGCGATCGACGATCCGTGCCGAGCGCAGGCCGTCTTCAAAGGTGGGCAGGCCCTGCGGCCGCTCGCCTTCAATGGCGCGATAGGTGTCGGCCACAAACGCCTCGAAACACTGGGCGTAGCCCTGTGCATGCCCGGCCGGCAGCACGGAAAGGCGGCGTTGTTCGGCGCTGCCGGCACCGGGGCCGCGCATGAAGGTTTCCTCGCGCTGATCGGGCAGGCCGACCCAGAGTCGTTCGGCATCCTCCTGGTTGAAGGCCACGCTGGCCTTGGCGCCATCGATCTCGAACCAGAGGCGGTTGTGGCGTCCGGCCGAGACCTGGCTGACCGTCAATGACGCCAGCGTGCCGGCGCCGGTCCTGAACATCGCTGCGGCCACGTCCTCGCTGGTGACAGCCTGCATCGCGCTGGCGGCCGTTGGCGTGCTGAAGCTCTGCCCGCTGACGGCGCCACGCTCGGCGATCACCGTGGAGAACGCCGCGTTCACTTCGGCGAAGCCCTCGCCACTGACCCATTCGACCAGGTCGCACCAGTGCGAACCGATGTCGGCGAACACGCGCGACGTGCCTCCCAGCGCGGGGTCCACGCGCCAGTTGTTGCTGGCCGGATCCAGCAGCCAGTCCTGCAGGTAGCTGCCGTGGATCAGGTGTAACGGCCCCAGATCGCCCTGGGCGATGCGTGCGCGTGCCTCGCGCACCACTGGGTGGTAGCGGTAGACGAAGGGCACCGTGGCAACCAATCCGGTCGATGCGGCCAGCGCCGCCAACGCCTGTGCATCATCCAGCGTCGTCGCCAGCGGTTTCTCGCAGATCACGTGCTTGCCGGCTTCCAGCGCAGCCTGCGCCATGGCGCGGTGCAGATGGTTGGGCGTGCACACGTGCACGACCTGTACCTGCGGATCGGCGATCACCTCCTCGATATCGCGGTAGGCGCGTGGGACATTCCAGGACTGCGCGGCCTCATGCGCGCGCTGCGGTGACGAGGCGGCTACGCCGCGCACGTCGGCACCGGCCAGCAGTGCCGCACGACGATGCACTGCACCGATCATGCCGGCGCCGACGATGGCGATTCCAAGCTTGGGCATCGACGGGGATCCTCAGGGTGTGGAGGGCGCGGCCGTGACCGTCGGCCGGTCGCGGAACAGCAGCAGGAAGGCGATCAACACCACCAGTGCAACGCCGGCCGGGAACAGCCAGATCTGCTGCCAGTCGGGGCCGGCCTCGGTGGTGAAGTGCTCCACCACCGCGCCGGACAGGAAGGTGCCGATCAGCATTCCCACGCCGTAGGTAGCCAGGGTGATGAAGCCCTGCGCGCTGCTGCGCGCGGCGGGGCCGGCATGCGCATCGGTGTAGATCTGGCCGGTGACGAAGAAGAAGTCGTAGCAGATGCCGTGCAGCACGATGCCGATCACCAGCAGCGAGAAGCCGCTGCCCGCATCGCCGAAGGCGAACATGGCGTAGCGCACCACCCAGGCGGCCATGCCGACCGCCAGCATGGTCTTCACTCCCAGCCGCACGAACAGGAACGGCATGGCCAGCATCAGCAGCACTTCGGAGACCTGGCCCAGCGACTGCAGGCCTGCTGCACCCCGCACGCCCAGGTCGTTGAGATACGGATTGGTGAAGTTGTAGTAGAACGACAGCGGGATGCAGATGGCGATGGACGCCAGGAAAAACACCAGATAGGCACGCGATTTCAGCAGACGCAACGAATCCAGCCCCAGGATCTGCCCCAGCCCGGCATCGCGCTGCTGTGCCAGTGGCGGCGTGTGCGGCAGGGTGAATGCATACAGGCCCAGCACCAGCGATGCCAGCGCGGCCATGCGGAAGGTGAGTTCAAGCCGATGGGCCTGTTCCCAGCCCAGCCAGCCGATCAGCACACCGGCGACGATCCAGCCGATGCTGCCGGCCACGCGTACCAGCGGGAACTGTTTCTCGGGCGACTGCATGTGCCGCATCGCCACGCTGTTGGCCAGTGCCAATGTCGGCATGAACAGCAGCATGTAGCCCATCACGCAGGCGGAGAACATGCTGAAGCTGGATGCCGTGGACGCCAGCCACATCAGCACCGCGCCGGCCAGGTGCAGCACCGCAAGGATGCGCTGCGCCGCGAAGTAGCGGTCGGCGATCAGCCCGACCAGGAACGGCGCCACGATGGCGCCGATGGACTGGCTGAGGAAGGCGGTGGCCACCTGGCTCGCGCTGGCCTGCAGCGGGCCCTGCACCAGGTAGGTTCCGAGGGTGACGAACCACGCCCCCCAGATGAAGAACTGCAGAAACATCATCGCGCCCAGGCGCGACATGGCGTGCGTCATGGCTTGCCCTCCCGGGGCGGTCTTGGCTCAGATTCCCAGCATGCGGTGCAGTGATGCGGCGTCCGTGCCGCTGTCGGCAAAGTCGTCGAAGGCGCGTTCGGTCACGCGGATGATGTGGTCGCGGATGAAGGCGGCACCCTCGCGTGCGCCATCCTCGGGGTGCTTCAGGCAGCATTCCCATTCCAGTACCGCCCAGCCGGGGAAGTCGTACTGGGCGAACTTCGAGAAGATCGCCTTGAAGTCGATCTGGCCATCACCGAGCGAACGGAAGCGGCCCGGACGCTCGATCCAGTCCTGGTAGCCGCCATACACGCCGCTGCTTGCGCTGGGGCGATACTCCGCGTCCTTGACGTGGAAGATGCCGATGCGCGCGTGGTAGCGGTCGATGAAACCCAGGTAGTCCATCTGCTGCAGCAGCAGGTGGCTGGGGTCGTACAGGATCTTGGCGCGGGGGTGATGATCCACCACATCGAGGAAGCGTTCGAAGGTCGCGCCATCGTGCAGGTCCTCACCTGGGTGGATCTCGAAGCAGAGATCCACGCCGCAGGCATCGAAGGCATCGAGGATCGGGCGCCAGCGGCGGCCGAGTTCGGCGAAGGCTTCTTCCACCAGTCCCGGTGGGCGCTGCGGCCAGGGATAGAAATAGGGCCAGGCCAATGCGCCGGAGAACGTGGCATGCGCGGTCAGCCCCAGCCGCTGGCTGGCTTTGGCGGCCAACAGAAGCTGCTCCACCGCCCAGACCTGGCGGGCGGCGGGATCGCCACGTTTGTCCGCGGGTGCGAATCCGTCGAACAAGCTGTCGTAGGCCGGATGGACCGCGACCAGCTGCCCCTGCAGATGGGTGGACAGCTCGGTGATCTGCACGCCATGACCGGCCAGCATGCCGGCGAGGTCGTCGCAGTACGCCTGGCTGCGCGCGGCCTCGGCCAGATCGAACAGGTGGGGCGCCGTGGTGGGGACTTGTACGCCAGAATAGCCCAGACCCGCGGCCCATCCGGCCAGCGTGTCCAGCCGATCAAAAGGAGCCGTGTCGCCGATGAACTGCGCCAGGAACAGCGCTGGACCCTTGAGCGTCTTCAACGTGATTCGCCCTCGATGCAATCGATTGCATTATCCTAGCAGGGGCTTACGCAAGACCTGTTGTGCAGTGCACAGCGGGCGGGAGAACTAACGCCATGGCCACCATCTACGACATCGCAAAGCACGTCGGCGTCTCCGCCGGCACCGTGTCGCGTGCACTTTCGCGGCCGGACAAAGTGCTGCCGGCCACGCGCACGCGCATCGAGCAGGCCGCCGCGGCGTTGGGCTACGTGCCCAACACGGTCGCCCGCACGCTCAAGACCCAGCGCAGCGGCAAGATCCTGGTCACGGTGCCGGATATCGCCAACCCGTTCTTCGCGCAGATCCTGCAGGGCGCGGAAGACGCCGCGCAGGCTGTCGGCTATGCGGTGCTGCTGGGCGATACGCAGGACCAACCCGACCGCGAGGAGCGCTACGCGCAGATGCTCCGGCGCAACGAGGCCGACGGCATGATCGTGCTTGGCCATCGCCTGCCACCGACGGCGCGCGAGATTGTCCAGCAGAGGGGGGCTGCCGCGCCGGTGGTCAACGGCTGCGAGTTCGATCCCGCGCTGGGCCTGCCCAGTGTGCACATCGACAATGCCGCCGCCGCACGCGCCGTCATGGAGCACTTGTACGCACTGGGCCATGAACGGATCGCCGTGGTCGGTGGGCCGCCGGACAATCCCCTGCACCAGCAGCGCCTGGAAGGGGTACGGGCGGCCGGCAAGGCGCGCGGCCGCCTGCGCCAGCTGAGCATCGTGCCCGGGGATTTTTCAGTGGAATCCGGCCATGCAGCTGCCATGGCGCTGCTGGACGGCACGTCCGCACCGACCGCGATCTTCTGCTTCAGCGACCAGATGGCGCTGGGCACCCTGGCGGCCTGCCGGGAGCTGGGCATTCGCGTGCCGGAAGACCTGTCCATCGTCGGCTTTGATGATCTGGCGTCTTCCCGCTACCTCACGCCGCCGCTGACGACCATCCGGCAGCCGATGCGGGAAATCGGCGCGCGCGCGGTCAACCTGCTGCTCGCCATCATCGAACAGGTGGATGTTCCGCTTCAACAGACGCTGGATTTCAGCCTGATGGTGCGGGGATCGACGGCTGCGCCCCGACGCAGGTGACCACGGGGTGGGGCCGCGGAGCGTGGCAGCCGGCCCGCGCGATATCGTGCAACCTTGATCCCGAATTGACGCAAAGCTGTCAGACTCATCGCAGGCAGCCCGGCAAGGGCCTTAGCAGCAGGTGCGATCGCGCAAGGGGGGCGGCAATGCCATTCTTCACCGATTCGGCGGAAGGCGCGGTCGAAGGCATTGGCGCGGCACGTCGCATCGGCTGGATGCGTTTCGTCGGCAATGGACTGGGAGCGATCCCCATCGCCTCGATCATGCTTGAACGCCAGGATGGCGGGCTGGCGTGGATCCTGCTGCTGCTCAACGCGCTGGCGTGGCCGGCACTGGCATTGCTGCTGACCCAGCGCTCCCGCCAGCCGGCGGTCGTCCAGTTCCGCTGCATGGTGGCCGACTCCTTCTTCGGCGGTGGCTGGATCGCCTTCATGGCGTTGAGCGCGGTGCCCAGCGCACTGTTCGCCGCGCTGCTGGTGGCCGACAAGGTCGCTGCCGGTGGCGTGCGCCTGGCGATGCGCGCCACGCTGGCCCTGCTGCTGGGCTTCGCACTCACCTGGTGGCTGCTCGGCTTCCCTTACCAGCCGGTCACCTCGCAGCGCACGATCGTGCTGAGTGTCCCGTTCCTGTTCGTGTATGGCATCGGCCTCAGCATTCTCAGCTGGCAGCTGGCGCGCCGGGTCAAATCGCAGAACCGTCAGCTGCAGCGGCTCAGCCGGATGGACCCGCTGGTCGAGCTGGCCAACCGTGGCTTCCTGATCCTGCGTGCGCAGCAGGCGCTGGACAAGGCACAAGGGCAGGGCAGCTTTGCCTGCCTGCTGATGCTCGATGTGGATGATTTCAAGCGCATCAATGACTCGCATGGCCACCGCGCCGGTGATGAGGTGCTGCGGCATATCGCGGCGACATTGCGCACCTTTGCCCGGCCCGGTGATACGCCCGCGCGGCTGGGGGGCGATGAGTTCGTGGTGCTGCTGCGCGACTGCGCGCCCGTCGATGCGATGCACGTGGCCGAGCGGGTGCGCCTGCACCTGCTGGAGGCCGCGCGGCAGGCCACGCCGGGCGTGGAGTTCAGCGTGAGTATCGGCATTGCCGCGACGCCGCGTGGCGGTAGTGTCGAGGACTGGTTGGCACTGGCCGACCGCGCGCTCTACCACGCCAAGCGGCAGGGCAAGAACACAGCCAGCTACGGTGAGTGAGTGCGGCACGGCTGCCGCCGAACGAGGCCGAAACGCCCGTTCATCCTGCACGCGGAATCGGCACGCCAATCCTCTACCATGGGCCACCCCGCCCGGACGCGCCGCCCATGCAAGACGCCCTCGTTGCCCAGCCCAAGCCCCCCGTTGCGAGGATCGCGGCCTGGCTGATGATGCTGTTGGGCATGTGGCTGGCGCTGAAGCTCGGCCTGGTGGTGACGCTGCTGTCGGGCCTGCTGGTGTTCCAGCTGACCCATGTGCTGGCGTCCACCGTGGAAGGCAAGCTGCCGCCGGGACGGGCGCGGGCGATCGCGGTGATCGTGCTGTCGGCGATCATCATCAGCGCGCTGGTGCTGGCCGGGATCGGTGTGGCGTCGTTCTTCCGCAACGAGACCGGTGGGCCGGACGCGCTGCTGGCACGGCTGATGGATATCCTCAATTCGTCGCGCCACCAGGTACCGGCGCTGCTGCAGCCGTATATCCCCGAGGACATGCCGGCGCTGCGTGCGGCGCTGAATGACTGGGCCGCCGAGCACCAGCGCCAGCTGGGCGTGGCCGGTACCTCGGTGGTGCAGGTGGGTGTACGCGTACTGATCGGCATGGTGCTGGGCGCGATGATCGCGCTGTACGACGAACTGCCGCTGCCGACGATGGGGCCGCTGGCGCAGGAGCTGATCGGGCGCACCAGCCGCCTGGCCACCGCGTTCCGCCAGGTGGTGTTCGCGCAGGTGAAGATCTCCCTGCTCAACACCCTTTTCACCGCCATCTTCCTGCTGGGCGTGCTGCCGTTGTTCGGCGTGCACCTGCCCCTTTCCAAGACGCTGGTGCTGATCACCTTCATCGCCGGCCTGCTGCCGGTGGTGGGCAACATCATCTCCAACACCATCATCAGCATCGTCGCGTTGTCGGTCTCGTTCTATGTGGCTGTGGCCGCGCTGTTGTACCTGATCGTGATCCACAAGCTGGAGTACTTCCTCAATGCGCGCATCGTCGGTGGCGAGATCCAGGCGCGTGCCTGGGAGCTGCTGCTGGCCATGCTGGTGATGGAGGCGGCCTTCGGCCTGCCGGGCCTGGTCGCCGCGCCGGTGTTCTATGCCTACGTGAAGCGCGAACTGGTCGACCAGCGCTGGATCTGATGCGGCTGGGCATGACGTATTTGTCCCGGTTCAAATGTTCGCGCGGCCTTGTCGGTGCGTTCGCGGTCGGCAGGGTATACCCACCGCCACGGTTGGCCCGCGAGTGGCTTGGCGCCTGTGTAGCCGGCCGTTACAGTGTTCGGCACTACAGGGGAAATGTGCATGGCCCGCAAGGCGTCGCCCATCGGATTGCGGACCTGGGTCTGGATCCTGGCTGGGCTGTTCGTAGTCTGTACGCTGCCGCTGATGGCCATCGCACTGGTGCAGGGCACGCTGCGCTTCACGGCCGCCGAGGACAACCTGGCCAGCCTGTGCCAGCTGCGGCAGACCTTCGACCTGGCCAACCTGGTGTCGGCCGAACGCGGCCCCGCCAACAGCCTGCTGGGGGCCGACCCGGCCGATGCGGCCGAGCAGGCACCGCTGGCCGCGCAGCTGGCGGCCGCGCGCAAGCGGGTCGACGCTGCCCTGCTGCAGCTGGACACCGTGTTCAAGGCTGATCCGGGAGTGGTCGACGAGCATGGGCTGCTGGCCGACGCGCAACGTCGCCTGCAATCGGCGCGGGCTGCGGTCGACCGGGTCGTGGCGCAACCCCATGACGCACGCCGCGTGGAGGAGGTGGAGCGTGCGATCAGTGGCATGTTCGCCGTGGTCGATCGCCTGCACCTGCTGACCTCGGCACAGATCAACGTGCTGGTCAGCGCCGACCGTGAAGCAGCGATTCCGGCGATGCAGGGCCAGGTGCTGATCGATCTTCGCGAGCATGGTGGCCGCCTGGCCTCGAATGTGATGGCGCCGGTGGCGGTGCCAGGGGCATGGCGGGAGGAACAGGTACGCGCTGCACTGCAGACCGAGGGTCGCCTGTTGGAGCTGTGGCGGTTGGCGGGCAGCCACGAGTCGGTGTTCCGCAGTGACCCGGAATTGTCATGGCACTGGGACATGGCGCGTCGGCAGTTCTTCGGCGAATCGCTGCCGATGATCGAGCAGTTGATCGAAGATGGCCGCCGAGGCCTGCCGCCGCCATGGACCGCCGCCGAATTCACCACGCGCTACGTGCCGACCCTGCAGTCGCTTGAGGCGCTGCGTGATGGCTACCTGAGCGTGTCCATCGCCCGCTTTGAACGCACCCGCGATCGCGAGGCCATGCGCCTGGCCGTGCTGGTGGCGACCGCGCTGGGCACACTGGTGGTGCTGGGCGTGGCATTGCGCATTGCCCATCGGCAGATCCTGCAGCCGTTGCTGCAGGCGCAGACGCAGGTGATCCAGCTTGCGTCGGATGCACCCGGTCCGGAGCAGCATGTCACCCACCCGCTGGCCGAGATGCAGCGCTTGTTCGACGCCATCGAAGTACTGCGTGAGAAATCGCGCGAGCGCTCGGCACTGACCAGCGAGCTGCGCCAGCTCGCTGGCACCGACGAGCTGACCGGATTGTTGAACCGGCGCGCGCTGGATGAGGTGGTGCAGCAGAGACACGCGGGGGGCGATGCAAGCGCCGTGGTGATCCTGCTGGACGTGGATCGCTTCAAGGCGATCAACGATGGCCATGGCCATGATGCCGGCGACGAAGTGCTGGTGCGGGTGGCGCAGTTGTTGCGGCATCAGCTGCGCCGCAGCGACAGCATCGCCCGTTATGGCGGCGAGGAATTCCTGGTGCTGCTGGCCGACGGTGATCTGGCCGGTGGCCGCCAGCTGGCCGAGTCATTGCGATTGGCCCTGCAGCAGATGGACATCGCGCTGGCCGGCGGCACCGTGCTGCGGGTGACCGCCAGTTTCGGCGTGGCCGAGGGCGGCACCGACGCGCTGGGCTGGCGCACCCTGCTACGAGCCGCCGATGCGGCCATGTATCGGGCCAAGGCGCAGGGGCGTGATCGGGTACGGGTGGCGGGTGGCGGTCGCATCACGCGTTGAGGGCATGCGTCAGCCGATGCGTGCATGCACCCGCCGCAGCGTCCGCGCGATCATCCGGCGCGCGATCGGACGTGGTACCGATAAGCCACGCCAGCGCAGCGCACCCACCCGGAAGGTGGCGGTGGCGGTGGCCAGTACGTTGCCTGCCGGGTCAGTCAGCCAGCCACGCGTGAAGGCGATGCTCCCCTTGCTGTGCTCGACTTCGCCCCAACCGATGATGCGCCCTGGTCGTGCCGGACTGACGAAACTGGTCTTGGATTCCACCGTGACCGCGATGCGGTTGGCGGGCAGTGTGGCGTAGATCGCCGGCCCCATGCAGTCATCCAGCATCGCCGACAGGAAGCCTCCCTGCACGTTGCCCATCGGGTTGGTCAGCATCGGCCCGGCGTCGAACTCGACATGGATGCGGCGCAGTGCGTCGTCGTAGTCGACGAATCGCCAGCCGAGCAGGGTGCCCGCCTGGGAGGGCGGCAGATCACCGTTGACCACGCTGTAGAAGATCGATTCGGGATTCATGGGAGCCTCGATGGAGGGAGAGGAGGGAGAGGAGGGAGCACGCATCAGGACAGTGCCAACAGGGCCAGCACGAATCCGATGACCGACAGCAGCACCACCGCGGCGCCGGCGGGCACCGGTGTACGCGCACCGGTGCGTCGCCGCACGCCGGAAGCGACCAGTACCGGCGGCACGGTGGCGACCAGGCAGAACAACTGGAAGGCCAGCAGTTGCGGCGGCGCGAAGTGTCCGCCGAAGAAGATCAGCCAGGCCAGCATCACGCCGGCGCCGGCCAGTGCGATCCAACCGGCGCCGACCACGCGGATGAGTGCCATCAGCAGCAACTGCATGCGCGGTTCGACCTCCTTCCATGGCAGGCCCACGGCCTGGCCGTGGTAGGGCATGAAGTCCGAGCGTTTCAGGTAGGCCGCAGCAAACAGCGAGACAATGAAGAACGCCAACAGGTAGCAGCCGAACGCGAGCCAGGCGAACAGGTCCATGTGGGGGCCATGCGGTTGCGGAGGGGAGCTCCGGTGATGCCGGCGGCCATGCCGGATGCATCGCGAGGTTGCGCGATTCTCGGGCAATGCCCTGTTAGAGGCGTGTCGCGGCGTGGAGGACCGTTCCTCCATCCGCCTTTAACGCGGGTGTGGTGGTGAGGAATGCGTCACACACGTGCCATGCGCCCTATCGCGTTTTCTGTGAAGAGGTCGCAACTGCCCATCCACGCTTCGGTCACCGCTCTGCGCAGACGCTGGGCCTCCATCCGACGAGGGACGACGACATGACCCAGCTCACCCTGCCTGAACTGTCCAGGAAAATGGCCGGCATCGATTTCACGATGCTGCAGACCCACGCCGGCGGAGAGATTGCCGGTCGTCCGATGAGCAACAACGGCGACGTGGACTATGACGGTGACAGCTGGTTCTTCACCACCGAAGACACCGACATGGTGCGCGAGATTGAAGCTGACCCCGCCGTCGCGTTGGGTTTTTCCGGCAGCAAGTCGCTGCTGGGCAAGCCACCGTTGTTCGTGCACGTGCAGGGCAGGGCAGCGCTGGTGCGCGACCGGGCCACGATGAGCCAGCACTGGGTGAAGGACCTGGAGCGATGGTTCGAACAGGGCGTGGATACACCGGGACTGGTGCTGATTCACGTGCGCGCCAGCCGCATCCACTACTGGGATGGCGAGGACGAGGGCGAAATCGTGATCTGAGCGGAACCGTGCAGCGCCCGGCGCATCGTGTTCCAGGGTCAGCAGTGCGCAGGGTGTGCTGCCGGATCCCCAAGATTGGCCAGCTCCGGTGCCAAGGCGTGTTCCACCGCACGCCGCAGCAGTGCCGGCGCGACATAGTGCCGGTGCCCGGCGTCGATCAGTGCCATGTACATGCCGCCGAACGCATTGAGGGTCTGCACGCGAGAGCCCAGGCTGATCTCGACATGTCCATCGCTACGCCGCTGCACGCGCACGCTGCTACGGAAACGCAGGTGCCGATCGTCGGCGCCGAGCAGGACTTCGGCGTCGTTGTCCTGCGCATCGATGTGCGAATCCAGCACCGGAAATCGACCAGCGAACAACCGGCTGCGATCGGTGGACAGCAGTGACGACACCGGGCATCCCAGCGGCGACGTGCGCAACCGCAACGGCGCCACCAGTCGGTTTCGCAGCGCCATCAGATGGCCTACGCCGCTGGGCGGATTGCGCAGGAAGCCGTCCAGTACATCGGCCAGCAGTGCCGACGCGGAACGGTGGACCACCTGCGAGGGGTCCAGGCACAGGGTGGTCAGGTCCTGGTAGTGGCTGTGCGGCAGCGCTGTGGGCAGCAGGCCATCGGTGGCGGCGGGCCGCGAACGGATGGGATAGGCCGGTGTGGCACGTTCGACGAACCCGCGCAGCGGCCGCATGGGGATGCGGCGCAGCGGGCCGAGCAGCGCACGGGTACGCGCGCAGAGGTGTGCGCACAGGCTGGGAGGCGCCGCCTGCAGCGACAGTTGCAACAGCGGTGCCGCCGCAAGCGAGGTGCCCGAAGGCCAGTGCGATTCCGGAAGCACCTCGGTCAGGCTGGGGATATCGGCGGCATTGCGTTGCACCTGTGCACGCGCCTGCTCGCTCATCGCGCCGGCCAGTTCATTGCTGTGGCAGGACAACGCGAACAGCGCTGGATGTGCAGGATGGTTCGACGCGAACTGGTGCCAGGTGCCGCCGCCGAAGCGCACGGTAAACAGGCAGTCCGGTGGGATGCGGATGCGCCGAAGCGTGTGCGCGAAGGCACCGGGATCTGCCGCCAGCTGCGTGTCGGAGGCGGTGGCGAAACGCAGCTCGGCTCCCGCGCTGCCGGCGATGGCGGTGAACATGCGCGGGCCTGCATGGCGATGAAACGGATGGCCACCGGCACCGACGGTGAAGCTGTACAGCGAGGAGGCATCCCCGTGCTGCAGGTGCATGCCACCCAGTCGCGCCGAAGGTTCATCCAACGCATCGATGAACGCCGGGTGGTGGCGCTGACGCTGGCTGGCGTCACTCACCAGCGCGTCACCGGCACCGATGCCGAGCTGCGCGATCAGGGTGACTTCGGTCGGACTGCCGCCGTCCTGTGCCGGAAGCTGCACTGCTGGAAACGAACGGCGATCGCGGGTCGAACCAGGCATCGTCATGCTCCTTGGCGGGGCGGATCAGCGGGCGGGGGACTTGCGGCGGGCGCGGGCTTCACGCTTGAGCGGGCCGCCGACAGGGCAGACTTCGGCCGCCCACGAGAACAACGTGTTGGCCAAACGGTCGGGTACCTGCCTGAAGTACACGAACTGGCCGCGTTTCTCGCGTTCGATCAGTCCGGCTTCCTCGAGGATGCGCAGGTGGCTGGACAACGCCGGCTTGCTGAAGTCGAAGCGCTCGGCCAGCTCGCCCGCGCTGAGTTCGCCGGCACTGAGATAAGCCAGGATCTGCCGGCGGGCGGTGGAGGCAAGGGCTTCGAAGATGCGGTCCATGGCGAGCTAATTAACTAATTCGTTAACTGATACTCCTCCCGCCGGTGGCGGCTGTCAAGCCATGACCCATTGCGCGGCACGCCCGGGCTTTGCCATCCTCCCTGCTGTTTTCCGTAGCGTGGAATCCCGATGCGTCCTGCGTTCTGGCTGGCTTTGGCCCTGCTGCCCACCCTGGCGGCGGCGCAACCCGCGCGCACGCCCAAGGCCAAGGGTCCGGCGCAGGATCCCTTCAGCGAGCTGTTCGATACCGCCTGCATGCAGCACATCGGGGCCCCGGCGCGGTTGCAGTCGCTGATGGAATCCAATGGGCTGTCGCCGCTGCAGCCCGCCGAAGCCGCCGCGCTGTTGCAGGGGCAATCGGGCGTGGCCTGGATGGTGCCCCTGGCCAGTGGCCGTTATGCGGTGAGCTGGGCTGACGATGGCACGTGCACGGTCTACGCCGAAAAGGCCGACGCGGCGGTCGTCCAGAAGGGATTCGCCCGGTTGGTGCAGGCCGCGCCGATGCCGTTGCAGGTGCGCTCGCTGCCGGGACGTGGGCCGCTCTCGGCCGATCAGGTGGCCATCCAGTACGGCTGGGCCACCCCGGGGCAAGGCAAGCTGCAGGTGCGCTTCCGCCTGGTCACGCGGCAGGCCGCCGATGCCGGCGTGCAGGCGATGGCCTCTGCGACGCCGGGTGAAGCGATGCTGGAGCGGGGCGCGCCCGGGCCCTGACAGGAGCCACGCCTGCGGTTCAGCCTTTCACGCGGCGTGTGATATATCGTTTATCGATAAATCCATCCCGGGGCGGCGCGTCCACCCCAACACCGGAGGCCGCTTGACCGCTCGTCCCGCCCGCGCCAGACCCGCGCGAGGCCTGTTTGCCCTGGCCCAGGCCGCCGTACAGGCCGTCCGGGCGATGTGCTGGCTGGGCATCCTGGCCGCACTGCTGGCGGTGCCGCTGGTCGCCCACGACCGTCGCTGGCTGCTCGACAGCGTGCATGACGCCGAGGCCGCTGCCGCGCACGGCAATGATCTGTTCCTGCACTTCTGCCTGGGCCTGGGCGCGATCATCGCGCTGCTGGTGCTGTGCCTGCTGTTCCTGCGCCATCTGCTGAGGCTGCTGAAGTCGGCGGCGCGCGAGCGGCCGTTCACCCATGCCAATGCACAGCGCCTGCAGCGCATGGCCTGGCTGATGCTGGCAATGGAACTGCTGTCGATCCTGATCGGTGCCTATTCGGCCTGGATGGGCCCGGATTTCACCTGGATGGAGGTCGGCGGTGGCATGTCGATCACTGGCCTGGTGGCCGTTCTGATGCTGTTCGTGCTGGCGCGCGTCTTCGCCGTGGGCGCAGCGATGCGCGACGACCTCGACGGTGTCATCTGATGACGATCGTCATCACCCTGGACCGCATGCTGCAGGAACGCGGCATGACCCTGTCCGAGCTGGCCGGGCGCATCGACATCACCCTGGCCAATCTGTCGATCCTGAAGACCGGCAAGGCGCGCGCCATCCGCTTTTCCACCCTCGATGCGATCTGCCGCGAGCTGCAGTGTACGCCCGGCGACCTGCTCGGGCACGACCCGGCGCAGGCACAGGACGCTGACTGAGCGGTCGCTCTTTTCCCTTACCTACTGACGAAACGGATCTGAAATGGAATGGTTGGCTGACCCCTCGATCTGGATGGGCCTTGCAACCCTGGTCGTGCTGGAGATCGTTCTCGGCATCGACAACCTGGTGTTCATCGCGATCCTTGCCGACAAGCTACCGCCGCACCAGCGTGACCGCGCGCGGGTAATCGGCCTGGCGCTGGCCTTGCTGATGCGGCTGGTGCTGCTGGCGGCGTTGGCGTGGATCATGAAACTGACCGAGCCGCTGCTGACGCTGTTCGACCACAGCTTCTCCGGGCGTGACCTGATCCTGTTGGGCGGTGGCCTGTTCCTGCTGTTCAAGGGCACCATGGAGCTGCACGAACGGCTGGAAGGCCGCGAACACCACGAGGATGGCAAGAAGGTCTACGCCAGCTTCGCAATGGTGGTGGCACAGATCGTGGTGCTCGACGCGGTGTTCTCGCTGGACTCGGTGATCACCGCGGTGGGCATGGTCGACAACCTGGGCGTGATGTATGCCGCCGTGACCATCGCGATGGCGCTGATGCTGTTGGCCAGCAAGCCCCTGACGCGCTTCGTCAACAAGCATCCCACGGTGGTGGTGCTGTGCCTGGGCTTCCTGCTGATGATCGGTTTCAGCCTTGTGGCCGAGGGCCTGGGCTACAAGATTCCGAAGGGGTACCTGTACGCGGCGATTGCCTTCTCGATCCTGGTCGAGGCGTTCAACCAGTGGGTGCGTTTCAACCGTGAGCGCAACGAACGCCGCCAGCCGTTCCGCCAGCGCACCGCCGACGCCGTGCTGCGCATGCTGGGCGCGCGCCCGGCCAATGGCCACGACGACGAAAGCGCGGACGAACACGTCGATGCCGAAGAGCGCCTGCAGCCGGCGGAGCACGAGATGATCCGCAGCGTGCTGGGGCTGGCCGATCGCCCGGTGTCGAGCGTGATGACGGTGCGTGCCGACGTGCAGTGGATCGACCTGGCCCGTGGGCAGGAGGATGTGGTGGCACGCCTGGTGGCGTCGCCGCACACCCGCCTGCTGGTGGGTGATGGCGACCTGGACAGCCTGCGTGGCGTGGTGCAGAGCCGCGACCTGCTGGCCGACCTGCTGCAGGGCAGGCCGCTGCAGCTGGAAGGCAACCTGCGCGAGCCGCAGTACGTGCTGTCCAGTGCCAGCGCGCTGCAGGCGCTGGAACTGATCCGCCAGCACCCGGTGCCGTTGGCGGTGGCGGTGGACGAGTACGGCAGCGTGGAAGGCCTGGTGACCGCCAATGACCTGCTGGCGGCCATTGCCGGTGACCTGGTCGATACCCAGGACGAGCGCTATGGCGTGGTCGCGCAGGGCGAGGACCAGTGGGAGGCCGATGGTGCGCTGACTCTGGACGACCTGCAGCGGCTGGCCGGCGTATCGCTGCCGCGCAGTGCCGACTACATGACCATCTCCGGCCTGGTGCTGGAGCGTCTGGGGCGTCTGCCGGACATCGGTGACGCGGTGGAGATTGCGGATGTTCGCATCACCGTACTGGCGATGGAGAAGCGTCGCATCGCCCGCCTGCGGGTGGAGCGCCTGGGGCATCCGTAGCGTCGAGCCATGCGCGATCGGGGTTCTGTAGCGTCGAGCCGTGCTCCACTGGCCCTCTTTAGAGTCGAGCCATGCTCGACGGCTTCCTGGGCAGCCGGGCATGGGCCCGGCTCTACACAACACGACCCGCAGCCGTCACCATGGCGGGCCCGATTTCTGTCATGGATGGTTGCAGTGCTGAGTACGATCGGTTTGTTGATGGGCCTGTATGTGGCCTGGCGCCTGTTCTGGCCACTGCGCATGCCCATCTGGATGAAGGTCGTGCTGTCGTTGCTGCTGGTGGGCGTGGCCGTGCAGCTGCGCATCGTCGCCACCTTCTGGGGCACGATGGCCTCGCCGGAGATCCCGAAGCTGGCCATCGCCGTTCTGGCCACCGGCTCCACGGCGGTACTGATGCTCGCCTTGATGATGCTGGTGCTGGATGCCGGCCTGCTGCTTTCGCGTCTGCTGCGTTGGCCGCGCATCGTATCGGCCCTGCGCGCCTCGAAGCTGCGGCCGTTGGCCGGCCTGCTGGCGCTGCTTGTGAGTGGCTATGGCATCAGCCAGGGCATGGCCTTGCCCCAGCCTCGGCAGATCGACGTGGCGATCAAGGATCTGCCTGCTGCGTTCGACGGCTATCGCGTGCTGCAGCTGACCGACATCCATGCCAGCCGCCTGCTGACCGGCGACTGGGTGCGCAAGGTTGTGGACAAGAGCAACGCACTGACACCGGACCTGATCGTGATCACTGGCGATCTGATCGACGGCAGTGTCGAGGCCCGCCGTGACGACGCGCGCCCGCTCGCGGACCTGCGGGCGCCGGACGGCGTCGTCGCCATCACCGGCAACCACGAGTACTACGCGCAGTACCAGGCGTGGATGCAGGCGTTCCGCGCGCTGCACATGCAGGTGCTGGAGAACAGCCACCTGCAGGTGCGGCGCGGCGATGCTGCGCTGACCATCGCCGGCGTCACCGATCCGGTGGCGGCACGCTATGGCCTGCCGCTGCCGGATCTGGAGACCGCGCTGGCCGGTGCCGATCCCTCTGCACCGGTGATCCTGCTCGATCACCGCCCGCGCAATGCGCGCGAGGCGGCCGCGCGCGGCGTGAAGCTGCAATTGTCCGGGCATACCCACGGCGGGCAGATCTTTGGTATGGACCAGCTGGTGAAACGAGCCAACGGCGGCTATGTCTCCGGCCGCTACGACGTGGACGGGATGACACTGTACGTGAGCAACGGTGCCGGTCTATGGGCAGGTTTCCCGGCGCGCATCGGCGTGCCGTCGGAGATCACCCTGATCACGCTGCGCCGCGCGCCTTGACCTGAAGTGGGGGTCAGATCCCATTCCCGCAGGTAAAGGCATCTGGCGCCAGCCCCTCAGGCCGCCCGCAGCGGCGGCCGCACATGCGCACTTCGGCGCAGCGCCTGCGCCCGCTTGGCGATCCAGCGCACCACGAAGGCGGTGAACAGCAGCGCCGACGGCACCGCATACCAGAAGTTGCCCGGAACGCGCTTGAAGTACGAGTAGGTAAACACCGCCGCGATGATCCACATGCCGGTGACGTGCAGGCGACGCCAGGCGGTGGGTCCCATGCGCCGGGCGAGCCCCCGGTGCGAGGTGATGGCCAGCGCCAGGATGGCAATGTAGCCCACCGTGCCCGGGAGGTTGGCCAGCGCGGATCGTGCTGGCCAGAACGCCGGGTTGAGGACGCCGAAACTGGTGATCGCGACTGCATGCAACAGGTGCGAGAACGCGAAGGACAGGCCGATGATGCGCCGTTCGCGCAGCAGGAAGCGGGTGAACGGACCGGGCAGAAGGCTGGCGAACGACGATGCCGTGAACGCTGCCAGGAACAGCAGGAACGATGTGCGCGCAGTGACCCGGATCGCGGCTCGACTGCCTTCGGCTGCATCGGGATACAGGGCGAAGGCCGCCAGCGCGAAGGCGATCAGGACCACCGCTACGGCCACGAACAGGCGCCAGCCATGCAGGAAGGACGTGTTGGAAGGAGCCATGATGAGACCTCGAAGTAGGGGGACGGTAGTGCCGGCCGCTGGCCGGCCAAGGAACGGGTAGTGCCGGCCGCTGGCCGGCAACCTCAGAAAGCAGGCAATGCAACCAGCACGCCCGCCGCGCACAGCTCGCCCAGAACAGGCACGCAGGCCATGCGCAATGCGTCCGCTGCCACGCCATGTGTTTCGGACAGCAGCTGCAGTGCTTCATCCACCGACGCGCTGTCGTCACCGAACACCGACAGCAGCGCGTAGGCCAGCGGTGACAGTTCCTCGGTCTGCAGGCTGAAATCGGCGAGGCGCTGGATCACCAGCAGCGTGGGAGCCGTGCTCAACACCGGCTCCAGCGCCCCGTCCTCATGTACTGGCCACTGGTAGCCAAGCACCCGCACCAATGGCGAAACCGCCAGCACATCATTGCCTACGGGAGCGCGCTGCAGCGGCCGCCCGCCGTCACGCGCTTCAATGTGCAGCGACTGTTGCGTGCTCTCGTAGTGCGCCAGTTCCGCTGCCCAGCCCGGCAGCGCCAGCGTGTCCTGCACCGCCAGCCAGGCCGCGAACTCGCCGGCGATCCGTGGGAACAACGGGGTGTGACAGATGTGGCTGGCATAGTAGTGCTCCACGATGTCGCGCCAGCGCGACGTGCCCAACTGTTGCTGCAGTCGCGGCAGGCTGCCCGCCAGCAGGCTGTCCAAGCTGTCGATGCACAGGCGGCGGTAGACCGCCATCCGCCGCGCCTCGATGTCATCGGGTGCGGTCTTTGCAGGGTCGCGCACATGATCGGCCCAGCGCCGTTGCAGGGTAGCCAGCGACTCAGCCATGGGTCACCTCGGGCCAACGTGCCTCGGCCTGCGCCTGGCGGATCTGCCCGACCTCGGCCAGCAATTCGGCAAGCGGGGGGAAGTTGAAGTCGCGTTCGAGCAGCGTGGGGCGCACGCCCACCCGCATGTAGGCCTCGCGCAACAGCGCCCAGACCACGCCTTTCACCGGCGCACCATGGGTATCGATCTTGAAGCCGTCGTCTTCATCGAAGTGGCCCGCTACGTGCAGCGAGGCGACACGGTGGGACGGCACGCGGGCCAGGAATTCGAAGGCGTCGTAACCGTTGTTGCAGGCATTGACGAAGACGTTGTTGACGTCCAGCAGCAGGTCGCAGTCGGCTTCGGCGAGCACGGCGTTGATGAAGTCGATCTCGCTCATGTCCGCGCCGGCGATGGCGTAGTAGGAAATGTTCTCCACGGCGATGCGTCGGCCCAGCATGTCCTGCACTTGGGCGATACGGCCGGCGACATGGTGAACGGCCTCGGCGGTGAACGGCAGTGGCAGCAGGTCGTAGACATGGCCACCGGCGGCGCAGTAGCTCAGGTGTTCGCTGTACAGCTGCACCTGGTGCAGGTCGAGGAAGGCACGGGTCTGTGCCAGCAGGGTGCGGTCCAGCGGATCAGGACCGCCCAGCGACAGCGACAGGCCGTGGCAGGTCAGGGGATGGCGCTCGCTGAGCTGGCGCAGCGCGGCGCCGTGTGCACCGCCGACGCCGATCCAGTTGTCAGGGGAGACTTCGAGGAAGTCGATGGCACCGGCCGGCATTGCCAGCAGTTCGTCGATCAGGCCACGGCGCAGGCCAAGGCCGGCGGCATTGAAGGGCAGGGGCAGGGACATGGCGGATGCTCCAGAGAAAGGGCGCCGCCCTGAAGGCGGCGCCGGTTGGACGTCGATCAATCGGCAACGCGGGAGAACAGGCCCTTCGGCATCGGCTTGCCGTTGGCGGTGTAGACGCTGCGCAGGTAGTCGTGCGCTTCCTGCTCGCTGATGTAACCGTCGTGGTCGGTGTCGATGCGGTCGAACTCGGCGGCGCGCTTGGCGGCCACAGCGTTGAACTCGGCACGCGAGACCTTGCCGTCGTGGTCGCGGTCAGTGCGGGCAAACGAGGCGTCGCCGCACTTGCCTTCACCACACTGGCCTTCGGCCACCTTGGCCTTGCCGGCGGGCTTGCCGGTGGTAGCCTTGTTGGCCCCGCACTTGCCTTCACCGCACTTGCCTTCGGCGGCGGCGCTCATGGCCACCGCGCTGATCGCCAGCGGTTGGATCGCGGCGGCCTGGCCGGCCAGCAGCAGGCCACCGGCCAGGGCAATGCCGATGGCACCGATGCGCGGCAGGCGGGAGGAGGGGATGTTCCTGGTCGAGATGGACATGGTGATGACTCCTTGGGAAAGCACGCGGGGCGTGCGGGATGGACGCCGCCGAGGAGGCGACGGAAAGCGAAAGGCGCGGGAACAGGGGATTCAGCTCAGGCGGCGTGGCGACGGCGCAGCAGATAGCCCAGCAGCAGCACGCCGCCGAGCAGGGCACCGCCGAAGCCGATGCCGGGCAGCAGCGCGGCAACCGGCAGCAGCAGGGCGATCAGGCTGACGCCCCAGCCCAGGCCGTCATTGCCGACAGCGGCATGCTGTGAGCCGGCCAACAGCCGGTCCACGCTGAGCGCGCCACCGCCGTTGAGGATCAGCGGCAGCAACATGGCCAGGAACAGCAGTGGCAGCTTGAAGTTGCCGTAGCCCTGGTCGGTGATCGCGTAGCCCTGCCAGAGTTCACCCAGGCCGTTCCATTGGTCGGGCCAGTGCACGGCGGCGATGGCGACGATGGTGAGGACCCAGAAGACGTAGGCCACCGAGCGCGTGGCCAGGCCGAGCAGCAGCATCACCGCGCCCACCAGTTCCAGCCAGGTCGCCAGCTGCCAGTTCAGCGATGCGGGCAGGGCGGACAACGGGAACGGGAAGCGGCCTTCCAGGTCGGCGAACCAGTTCTGGCCGCCCAGCTTTTCGCGGCCGGATTCGAAGAACTCCCAGGCCAGCAGGGTGCGCAACGCCAATGGCGAGAGCCAGCGGCCGACGGCGTCCAGGCGGGGGGTATACACGGAAGAAGCGGTGCTGATCATGGTGGTGTCCTGCGGGCCAGTGGTCGATGGAAGCCATTCCAGGCGGCGCAGGTATCGGCAACGTGTGCCGTTGCCCGGGGTTTTGTCAGCGACTGTGGTCGCGGCCGGGGTTTCGTACAGTCAGATACAAAGACGATGCGTTGACGCACATCGGGGCGTTGCGCGCCCGCGTGCGGGGAGCGATATTCACCCGAAAGCGCCCAGCCAGGACCGGCGCGCGAATGTATCCCACTGTAGAAACCCGCCTGCGCCCTACAGTCCGGTACAACTCCGCGCAGCGGAGAAACAGCGCCGATACACCGGCAGGCGGAAATGGCCATTCCCAACACCGGAGTGCCACCCATGATCCGTACCTCGTTGCTTGCCGCTGCTCTCGCCCTTGCCGGCGCAGCCGCCCCCGCCTTCGCCAGCCAGGTCGATACCGCTGCACCGCCCACCGTCATCCTGGTGCACGGCGCCTTCGCCGATGGCTCCAGCTGGAGCAAGGTCATCAGTACCCTGCATGACTGGAAGCTGCCGGCGGTGGCCGTACAGAATCCGCTCACCTCGTTGGCCGACGACGTCGCCGCCACCCGTCGTGCGATTGCCGCTGCGCCTGGCAAGGTGGTGCTGGTCGGCCACAGCTGGGGTGGCACGGTCATCACCGAAGCGGGCAATGACCCGAAGGTGCAGGCGCTGGTGTACGTGGCGGCGTTCGCACCGGATGCAGGGCAATCTTCGGCGCAACAGGGCGAAGGTTTCCCGGTCGGTCCGGGTCTGGCCCGACTGCAGGAAAGGGACGGCTACCTGACCTTGCCGGCTGATGCCATCGCCCAGGACTTCGCGCCGGACGTGATGAAAAAATCGGCCGCACTGCTGTACAGCACGCAGGTCCCGTTGAAGGCCAGCGCGCTGGGCGAAGTAGTGAACGTTGCGGCGTGGCGCAGCAAGCCGAGCTGGTACGTGCTCAGCCGTGACGATCGCATGCTGTCGCCGCAGCTGCAGGCCGCCACCGCAAAGCGCATTGGCGCGCAGCTGCAATCGATCGGCAGCAGCCATGTGTCGCTGCTTTCGCATCCGGCGCAGGTGGCCGACAGCATCCTGGAAGCTGCGGGGGTGAAGCCGGCGGAACTGCCACTGGCCGAGCAGGGGGGCTGAGCGATGGCCGGCCTGCGTGCGTACGTGCTGCCGTTGCTGATGGGCGTGCTGGGTGGGGCTGCGCTGTTGATGGCCTGGCCCAGCCCGGAGGCCGATGCGCAGCCGGCACAGGCCGTTCCCGCCGCCGGGTTCGACGGTGGCGGGCCCTGGCACAACAGCCCACCGCTCACACTGAAGCAGTTGCGGGGGCAGGTGGTGCTGGTCGAGTTCTGGACCTACACCTGCCGCAACTGCCTCAACGTGGCGCCGCATGTCCACCAGTGGCATGCACGCTACGCGTCGCAGGGCCTGAGGGTGATCGGCGTGCATACGCCGGAGTTCGCCTATGAAGGGTTGCCCGGCAACGTGCGCAAGGCCATCGCACGGTTGGACATCACCTGGCCGGTGGTGCAGGACAACCAGTACCGGATCTGGAACGCCTGGCGCAACCGCTTCTGGCCCGCGCTGTACCTGCTCGACCGTCAGGGGCGGGTGGTCTACCGCCATTACGGCGAGGGCGACTACGCACGTACCGAAAGCGAGATCCAGCGCCTGCTGGCCAACCCCTGAGCCGCGCTACCATGGCCGCGCAGCGCGGCCCTGACCTCCGTCTTCATCGAGAACGCAATGAACCACGTACCGCATATCCTGGTCGTCGACGATGACAGCGAGATCCGCCAGATGCTGGCCGATTACCTGCAGCGCAACGGCCTGCGCGTGAGCCAGGCCGACGGTGGCCGGGCCATGCGCGCGCTGATGGATACCCATGCCGTGGATCTGGTGGTGCTGGACGTGATGATGCCGGGCGAGGACGGCCTGAGCCTGTGCCGCAACCTGCGCGCCGGCAAGCATCGTGCGGTGCCGGTGGTGCTGCTGACCGCCCGCGACGACGAGACCGACCGCATCATCGGCCTGGAAATGGGCGCTGATGACTATGTGACCAAGCCCTTCTCTTCGCGCGAACTGCTGGCACGCATCAATGCGGTGATCCGCCGCACGCAGATGCTGCCGCCGAATCTGCAGGTGAGCGAAGCAGGTCGCCAGCTGGCCTTCGGCGAGTGGCGCCTGGACACCACCGCACGCCATCTGCTGGATGCGCAGGACACCGCGCATCCGCTCAGTGGCGCCGAGTTCCGCCTGTTGCGCGTGTTCCTCGATCACGCCAATCGGGTGCTCAGCCGTGACCAGCTGCTCAGCCTCACCCAGGGCCGCGATGCCGAACTGTTCGACCGCTCGATCGATCTGCTGGTCAGCCGCGTGCGGCAGCGCCTGGGTGACGACGCACGCGAGCCGACCTACATCAAGACCGTGCGCAGCGAAGGCTATGTGTTCAGCGTGCCGGTGCAGTTGCTGGGGCCGGACGAATGAACACCACCGCACACCGCCCACGCTGGCCGCGCACGCTGTCGGCGCGGCTGCTGCTGGTGCTGCTGGGTGGATTGGCGCTGGCCCACGCACTGTCCTTCGGCCTGCTGTTCTTCGAACGCTACCAGTCCACGCGCAGCATGATGCTGCGCAACCTCGATGAAGACGTGGCCGTGAGTGTCGCGCTGCTGGAACACCTGCCCGCAGGCCAGCGCGCAGCCTGGGTGCCGCGGCTGGAGCGGCGCACCTACCGTTACCTGCTGCGCCCGGCCGCCGCAGGACCCGGGCTGCAGACCGATCGTGCACGCCAGGTCACGGCGATCATCGACGACAGCCTGCAGCACCGCTATCCGTTGCAGGCGCGCCAGGTGGCTCGCCTGCCGGAGCGGTTCGAGGTGGAACTGCGCCTGCACGACGGCACCCCCTTGACCATCGAAGTCACCCCGTCGGGCCTGCCGCTGGCGCGCTGGCTGCCCGCCGTGTTGCTGGTGCAGCTGGCGCTGCTGCTGGTGTGCGCGTGGCTGGCGGTGCGCCTGGCCATGCGCCCGCTGCAGCAGCTGTCGCGTGCGGTGGAGCATCTGCAGCCGGGCAAGGACGGGCCCGAACTGCCTGAAGATGGCCCGGCGGAAGTGGGCGGCGCGGCGGCTGCGCTCAACGCACTGCAGGCACGCATTCGTGGCCATGTCACTGAGCGCCTGCAGATCCTGGCCGCGATCTCGCATGACCTGCAGACCCCCATCACGCGCATGAAGCTTCGGGTGGAGACCCTGCCTGAAGACAGCACCCAGCAGCGGTTGCTGGACGACCTCGACCACCTGGGTCAACTGGTGCGTGAGGGCGTGGCCTATGCGCGCAGCAGCCACGTCGCCAGTGGCGCACCGGTGTCGATGGACCTGGGCGCGTTCCTGGCCAGTGTGGTCGGCGATTACGAGGACATGGGCAAGCCGGTCAGCGGTGGTGCGCCCGCTGGACTGGTCGTGCAGACCTGGCCGCAGCCGCTGCGCCGGGTGGTCGGCAATCTGGTCGACAACGCGTTGCGTTACGCGGGTGCCGCCGAGGTCGAGGCGGGCCGTGATGACGCCGGCAGAGTGTGGATCAGCATTTCCGACCGTGGCCCTGGCATTCCCGAGGACCAGCTGCAGGCAGTGCTGGCGCCGTTCCATCGGCTGGAAAGCTCGCGCAACCGCGATACCGGCGGCACTGGCCTGGGCCTGGCCATCGCGGTGCAGCTGGCACAGTCGCTGGGCGGATCGCTGAGGTTGCACAACCGCGAGGGCGGCGGCCTGCGGGCGGAACTGCAGCTGCCGGGGTAACGGGCGGGGTCGGATCCCTTGCGGGAGCGAAGGGCGCTGACCCCGATGTGGGATCTGCGACGTTCCTGCACGGCTTCGGGATCGGCGATCATCTGCAGGGAGTGTCGAAACCAGGAAACACGCAATGCAGGGAACGCAGCATTCAATCCGGCGCCCGCGCCACGCCGCGCTGCTGGTCGGTCTACTCGCGCTGGCGGCATGCCAGCGCACACCGGATGCGCCGACCGGGGCACCCGCAGCGGGCGCACCGCTTGCCGCCCCGGCCACCGCAACAGACCTCTCTCCGCTGCTCGATGCCCTGCCGACCTGCGCGCTGGACGGCTGGTACATCGATCAGCAGACCGCCCGCCCGGCCCACCCCTGGCTGGCCACGAATGCACCGAAACCCTGCAAGGAGGACGGGGAGAACGAAATCGCCACGTTCTGCGTGCAGGGGCAATGGAAGGGGCTGCCGGTGGAGGAGGTGATCCTGCCGACGATGACGTTCGTTTCGTTCCGTGGGGCCAGGATCGGCCTGCCGCTGGAGAAGGCACGTCCCATCGTCCGCCAGCGTTTCGGGCAGGACTTCCCCGGTGGTGCGGCGTACGAGGCGGGCCGCGAGCCGAAGCTGATGGCCGATCCCGAGGATGCGCAGCGCTCATGGCTGCTGTGCAGCACGCCGGAACCGGGAGACGATCTGGGCAGCCAGGCAGGCGTCAGCTATTCCGGCATGAACCTGCCCTACGACCACGACGGTTGCAGCTACCGCTACAGCCCGGTCGACTTCTGCGATGCGCGGCACCGCGGAGCCATCGAAGATGCCCTCCAGCATCAGAAACCCAATTTCAACAAGCACTACCTGCTGGTGCAGGTCGATGATCGACCCGAGTACTTCCAGCGCACGCTGGTGCTGGTCGACACCCGCACCGGACGCGCCACGCCATTGCCGATCGATGCCTTCACCGGCCCGGCGGGGAAGGGCGGAGAGGCCACCGGCTACGGGACACTGGAGACGAGCGTGGACCAGCAGCAGTTCTGCCTCGATGGTGCGCTGCTGGTCTACCGCGTGTTCGAGGAGGGGCGCTTCTGCTTCGGCTTTGACGGCGAGCGTTTCACCGGCCATGAAACCCAGTACATGCAGGCAGCGGACAGCCGATGACCGGTATTTCACCCCGTCCATGCCACGCTGCGCGGAACCTGCGCAACCGGGATCGAGGCTGTTGAAGGCGAACACGCAATGACTGCCGCGCGGCAGCGCTCGATGTGGGTGGCGGGCCTTTCCACTGTAGTGGAGTGGTACGACTTCACTCTCTACCTGTACTTCGCCACGGTGCTGTCGCGGGTGTTCTTCGGCGGCGGCGAACAGGCGCTGCTGGTCACGCTGGCCGGCTTCGCGGTGTCCTACCTGATGCGTCCGCTGGGCGCGCTGTGCTTTGGTCACCTGGGCGACCGCCTGGGCCGGCGCTGGATGCTGCTGGCATCGATGGCCTTGATGGCGGCGGCGATGCTGGCCACTGCGCTGCTGCCAACCGCGGCCACCGCAGGCACCACGGCGGGCGTACTGCTGCTGGTACTGCGCTGCGTGATGGCGTTTTCGGTGGGCGGCGAGTACACCGGCGTGGTGGCGTACCTGCTGGAAAGCGCACCGGCGCGGCGACGCGGCCTGGTGACCTCGCTGGCTTCGGCCGCCAGCGAGGTGGGTGCGCTGCTGGCGGTGGCGATCTCCGCGGTTACCGTGGCGCTGCTCGCGCCCGCGCAGCTGGACAGCTGGGGCTGGCGTATTCCGTTCTTCGTTGGCGCGGCGCTGGCACTGGTGATCCTGGTCGCACGCTCGGGCATGCACGAGTCGCCGGAGTTCGAGCGGCAGCGCCGCGAGGGCAGCATTCCCGCGACGCCGCTGAAGCATGTGCTGCGCAACCATCCGCTGGCGGTGGCGCGCACGTTCGCGATCTCGGCGCTGGGCTCGATTACTTACTACGTCGGCATCACCTATGTGCCCGCATTCCTGCATGCGCGGGGCCACGATGAGGGCGATGCGCTGTGGCTGTCGACGATTGCGGCCGTGGCGGTGATCGCGATCACGCCCCTGTGCGGCGCATTGTCCGACCGCGTCGGACGAAGGCCGGTGCTGTTGGGCCTGACCGTGCTGGCAGCGCTGCTGCCGCTGTCCTTGTTCGCGTGGATGGCGCAGGCGACGCCGCTGGGCATCGCGCTGGCCGCGGTGTTGCTGGCCTGCGTGGCCGGTGGCGTGAGCGCGGTGGCGGCCCCGGCCACGGCCGAGCAGTTCCCCGGCGAAGGCCGGGTCAGCGGGCTGGCACTGGGCGTGACCATGGCCACGGCCGTGTTCGGCGGTGCAACGCCCTGGCTGGCGCAATGGTGGGTGGAACGCAGCGGCTGGGCGGCGGCGCCGGGCGCGATGATCGCGCTGGTGGCGGTGCTGGTGCTGCCGGTGCTGTGGACCCTGCCCGAGACGGTCCCGGGCAGGGCCAAGCGCTAGCGGGTCAGACCTTCAGGGTCTGCTCGATGTCGGCCAGCACGGCGGCCGCATCGACGCCGATGGCAATCGACTGCACCACGTGGCCGTCCCACACGCTGGGGCCGAACGCCAGGCCTTCCGGCTTGGGAATGGTCATGCCGCGGGCGACGCCGTCGGTGGCCACGCGCACGCTGGCGCGCTCGAACTGGAACAGCTCCGGACGGGTCAGCGCGATGCAGGCGCAGCAGTCGTGCACGACCATGCCCTTGTGGCCGGCCTGCAGGTAGAAGTCCACGTAATCCTGCGACAGCGCACGCACCAGTTCGGCATCGGCACCACCGATCGCAGCCAGCTTGTCCAGGCCGTCACGGTCCATTTCCACGCGGGTGGTCACGTCCAGGCCGATGGCGGTGACCGGCCAGCTGGCGGTGAACACCACGTCGGCCGCTTCGGCGTCGCCCCAGATGTTGGCCTCGGCGGCCGGGGTGATGTTGCCGTTGACGTGGAAGGCGCCGCCCATGATCACCACGCCGCGTACCACGCCGGCGATGTCCGGCGCCTGCTGCAGGGCAAGGGCCAGGTTGGTCATGCGGCCGACCGCGACCAGGGTCACCTCGCCCGGATGGGCGCGGACCAGGTCGATGATCAGCTGGTGGGCGGGGCGCGCGTCGGCGGCCACGTCCAGTTCGGCCGGCACCGGGTGGTTGCCCAGGCCGTTGTGGCCATGGATGTGCACCGGCCAGGCTTCCGGGGTGGCTTCCGGCTGCAGCGGGCCGCCGGCACCGCGTGCGACCGGAGCGGCAAAGCCCCAGGCCTGCTTCAGGTACAGCGCATTGTGCGTGGTCGACTCCACCGAGGCGTTGCCGAAGGTGGTGGTGACACCGATCAGGTCGATCTGGGCGTGCTTGTGCAGGTACAGCAGGGCCAGGGCGTCGTCGACGCCCGGGTCGGTATCGAAAATGACTTTCAGCATGTTGTTGTTCTTCTTCTTCCGTGTGGTGCGGGGGGCGCCGGCGGCCCGGAAGCAGGCCAGCGCGCCCTACATTGTCCCATCTTCATGACAGGCAGGGCCATTGCCGGGGAGGCAGGCCATAATGCCCCCAGTCCAGGCACGGAACCGCCGAATGCTGATCGTTGCCCTTCTGCTGGTCCTGCTGGTGCTGGGCCTGAACGTGGTGGCTACCGTGGTGATCGTCAGGCGCGATGGCCTCTCGGCGGATGGCCGGACAGTGCAGTTGCTGCTGGTCTGGCTGCTGCCGCTGGTCGGCGCCATCCTGTGCATGGCGGTGGCCACGGCCGATGGCTCGGGCAGCCGGGGGGATGACGGCGGAAGCCATGACACCTCCGTTGGCTATTCCAGTGACAACCACAGCCATCACAGCTACAGCAGCTCCGACTGCGGTAGCGGCGACAGCGGTGGGGGTGGTGACGGTGGCAGCTGCGGTGGTGGCGATTGACGAGATGTTCCAGGATGCCGGCCAAGGTCACGTTCTGGTAGTGCCGGCCGCTGGCCGGCAACCTCATCCGCTCAACCGCCGCCTTCGGTCGGCAACGGCGCCGGCACGTTCAACAGCCCACCTGCCGCCACATAGGCGGCCAGTGCCTGGCCCTGGCTGAGCAGATGGCGCTCCATGGTGCGTTCGGCAGCCTGCGCGTCGCGGCGGCGGAAGCACTCCATCAATTCGCGGTGTTCGGCCAGCGACTGCGCGGTGCGGCCCGGGGTCAGCAGCTGGCGGCCGCGATGCATCTTCAGGATGCGGTGCAGGTCGTGGGTGATGCGGATCAGCCACGGGTTGCCGGCGTAGTGCTGCACGGTTTCGTGGATCAGGTAGTTGTTGCGGTAGTACTCGGCGATGTTGCCCTCGGCCGCCGCGGTTTCCATCGCCGCATGCAGGTCTTCCAGCTGCTGCACGCCGGCATCGTCGATGTGCCTGACCGCTTCGTGCGCACAGCGGCCTTCCAGCATGGCCATCACCGGGAACAGTTGGTTGAGGTCTTCCAGCGTCAACCGGGTGACCCGGCAGCCACGACCGGCATCGATCTGCACCAGGCCTTCGGCAGCCAGCAGCTTCAGCGCCTCCCGCAGCGGCGTACGGCTGATGCCCAGTTCTTCGCACAGTGCGGGCTCGTCGATCCACTCACCCGGCGGCAGCCGGTAGTCGTAGATGCGCTCGCGCACGTGTTCGGCCACCTCTTCGTACAGAGGTGCGCGCTTCTTCGGTGACCGCGGGGCAGGGGCAATAGCCATGGAGGAAGTGTACCGCCAGGTAGTGCCGGCCGCTGGCCGGCAACCCATGATCGCTGGATGACTTCATGGGATTGCCGGCCAGCGGCCGGCCCTACCGTTGGGTGGTTACATCCAGCCCGGTACCACGAATACCAGCCAGGCCAGCAGCGGCCCCAGGGCCACCACCAGTCCGCTGTAGACCAGGAAGCGGCGGAACAGGGTCTCGCGTTCCTCCTTGGCTGCCGAAGCCACCACCAGTGCGCCATTGGTGGAGAACGGGCTGACATCGACGATGGTGGACGACACCGCCAGCGCGCAGATCACGCCGGCGGCGCTGAGGTGACCCTGCATCAGGAACGGCACCGCCAGCGGAATCGTGGCGCCCAGCACCGCAGCCGACGAGGCGAATGCGGAGACAATGCCGCCGACGTAGCAGACCAGCAGCGCGCCGAGCAGCGGAATGCCGATGTCGGACACGCCATTGCCGATGAAGTCCACCGCGCCGGCATGTTCCAGCACGCCGATGTAGGTCACCACACCGCAGATCAGCAGCACGGTGGACCAGCTGATGCCATCCACCGCGCCCTTCTGGCTTTGTGGCGACAGCAGTGCCAGCGCGACAGCCACGGTGATCGAGACCAGGCCGACGTTGAGGTTGTAGATCAGCGCGGCCACGCCCAGGCCGAGCAGGCCGATCAGGGTGAACAGCCGCTCGCGGGTCAGGCTCACCGCATCCAGTGCTGCCGGATCATTGCTGAGCGTGCCGCCGCCGGCTGCGACCAGCGCGCCATGGCCTTCGATGGCGAATTGGCGCGACGAGGCCTGTGGGCCACCGGCCATCGCCAGCTCGGCATTGCCGAGCGTTCCGGCCGCGGTGATCGAGCCACGCCGCAGCAGGGCGATGCCGCCGAACGCGAAGAAGCAGATCGTCGCCATCATGAAGTTGAAGCCCAGGCTGGTCAGGAATACCGCCATCTCGGTCACTTCCAGCCCGGCTTTCTGCACCACGCCGTTGGTGATGCTGCCGTACACGCTGATCGGCGAGAAGCCACCGGCCTGCGCGCCATGGATGACCAGCAGGCCCATCATCAGTGGATTGATGTTGTACTGCTTGGCAAAGCGCAGCGCGACCGGACCGATGATCGCGACCGCCGCCGGGCCCAGCGCACCGAACGCGGTGAGGACCGCGGTGATCACGAACATCACCCACGGAATGGCCACGATATGGCCGCGCACGGCTTTTACTGCCCAGTGCACCAGCAGGTCGATGGTGCCGTTCTTCTGCGCGATGGCGAACAGGTAGGTGATGCCGACCAGGGTCAGGAACAGATCGCCGGGAAAGCCGGCCAGGACCTCCTTGCCGCCCATGTCGACCCACAGCCCGCCGATGATGAAGGCCAGCGCGAAGGCGACGGCGCCCATGTTGATCGGCATCGCCGTGGCAACAATGAACATGATCACCAGACCGATGATCGTTGCGATTTGTGGACTCATGCGCCCTCCCAGACACGTGACTCACGTACAGCACGGATGGAGACCCGCCATCCCGGGGTAAGGCGACGTACGGCGTGTTGCGTGATACGTACTGCTCGAACCCGTTACTGCAGCCGTTCCAGCGCGCTGCGGACCCAGGCCGCGGCGCCTTCAAGGCTCTGGAACTCTTCCACCGCGCGCACCTCGCAGCACGGATAGGCCGGCGCGACCATGCGCGCCAGCGCGTTGCCCGGGCCCAGCTGCAGGAACACGCGCGCGCCGCGCTCGAAGGCCTGGCGCATCACCTGCGCCCATTCGATGGTCTGCGCCAGTTGCAACGACAGCGTGCTGACTGCCGTTGCGCGGTCCCGCACCGGTCGCGCATCGATGCCGGCCAGCAGCGGCAGGCATGGGGCCTGCAGTGGCGATGCATCGAGTGCGGCAGCGAACGGTGCGACCGCCGCCGCCAGCAATGGTGTGTGTGCGGGCACGCGCACCGGCAGCAGACGGATGTCCGCGCCCTGCGCCCGCGCTGCATCGGCCAGCCGCTGCAACGAGGCGTGTGTGCCGCCCACGATGAAATGGTCCTGCCCGTTGGCGATGGCCACGTAGGTGCCCTGCGCATCGCACAGCGACTGCAGGCTGCGGCGATCCAGCCCGAGCACCGCCTGCAGGCCTGCATCGGCGGGGCTGGCGCTGCCCATCAACTGCGCACGTTGCGCAGCCAGGGCCAGGCAGGTGGTGGCATCGAAGCTGCCGGCGATGGCGTGCGCGACGAGCTCGCCAATGCTGTAGCCGGCCACCAGCACCGGTGCAGGCACCGCTTCGCGAAGTCCCTGCCAGTGCGTGAGGCTGGCTGCACACAGCAAGGGCTGCGCCAGAGCATTGTCGAAGCGCGATTCGTCAGCCGCTGCCGCGAACACGTCGCGTCCAAGCACTGCACTGGCGGTCTCCAGTACGTCGCGCACGGCAGGCAGATCGCGCACGCGGTCGAACATCGCCGCATGCTGCGCACCTTGGCCGGGGCAGAGCAGGGCAAGGCTCATGCGACCTCCTGCTGCAGCAGGAACCAGGCACAGGCCAGCAGGTCGGCACTGCCGCCGGGGCTCAGCCGGCGTGCGACGAATCCATTACCGATGCTGTGCAGGCGTGCCTGCCAGCCGGGTACGAAGACGCCGCCGGCATCGAGGAAGCCTCGCGCCTGTTGCTGGGCCCAGCGCAGGCCGTTGGCGCCGCCACGGTGCAGCAGGTTGAGGTCATCCACGCACGCGATCAGCTGCATCAGCGTCTGGCACATCGCGGCCTCGCGTGGCAGGTCGCTGGCCAGCGCGTGGCGCAGGGTAGGCAGTGCCACCTCGCGCAGCAGCGGGTAGCCGGCGGCCGCTTGTTCGCGCACACCCTGCACGCCGTGCCGTGCGCGCGCGCGCTGGCCAGGGCTGTTCGCATCCAGCGGTGCGCCGGCGAGCTCGGCAGCCCAGCGGCGCACTTCCTGGCAGACCTGCTCGGCTGCGATGGCACCGCCCGCGCGGCCCCGACAGGCAGCGGAAGCCGCCACCAGCAGGCCAAGGCTGAAGATCGCGCCGCGATGAGTGTTGATGCCCGCAGTGGCGTGCAGCATCGATATCTCCGCAGCGATGCCGTGCCGGCGCAACGTCTGGAACGGTGCCGCGCTGGCACCGGCGTCGGCCACGGCGATGAAGTAGTGGCGCAGCGTGAACAGGCTGCGCAGGAACGTGCCGGCGTCCATGTCGTGATGGCTGCCGCTGTCGAATGGCGTGACCAACCCTGGCTTGGGTGCAAGGGCCAGTTCGGCGTGCAGGCTGGCGATGGCGAGGCGCCCCAGACGCGCGCTGTCCACGGCAGCTGGCCTGACCGCCGGTTGCACGAGGGCGTTCACGCGCTCACCCCGGTGGAGGCGAACAACGCATCACGTAGTTCCAGTGCGGCACCATCGAGGCGCTTGACCAGTACCTCGCGGCTGCGCCCGGCGTATTCGCGCCAGTTCACCGCGCCACCATCCACCAGGCACAGTTCGCCATCGACCCGATGCCCGTAGGCGCTTTCCCAGTGCTGCAGGCGCTCGACCAGCAGGTCGGCCTGCCGCGCGTCATCCGCCTGCCACAGCAGGTCGATGTCCGAGCGTGCGTGCACATAGGGCAGGCCGCTGAGGTGCTGCCAGGCGAAGGCACCGAACACGCGGGCCGGTGCAAGCCGCAGCATTGCCTGCAGTGCCGCCTGCCAATCAGCCGGAACGCCGCCGGCGAGAATCTCATCCAGGGCAGGGGGAGGCTGCAGGTGCTGGATGTCCTGCAGGGCCACGCGCAGCGCCAGCCGTTGCTTGCCTTCGCCTGGCGGCAGCGGCACCCCCAGGCGCAGCCGCGGGTCGGGATCATCCGCCGCACTGCGTGCCACCATGGCTGGCAGGCCCTGTGCGAACCATGCTGCCAGGCGCGGTTCGTGTGCAGTCACGTCAGCCCGCCAGTCGGCATCGGCCGACAGCCAGGCCAGCGTGTGGCGGGCGGGCCGCTCAGGCATCGCCGTGGGCCACCGCAGTCGAAACCCCTGCCGCCAGGGCGCGACCGCCACGCTGTGCGCCGCGTGCGGCACGCAGGTCGCCTTCGGCGGGCGTGCGCAGGGCCTGCAGCAGGTGCTGGGCAAGATCGCCCTCCCACAACGAGTCCACCGCACCCATCGCCACGTAGTTGGCGACGCCAGGCGCGAATACCGGCGAGCTCTGGCTGAGCGCCTGCAGCTTCTCCAGCGGTTGCTTGGTCACCCGCGCCATTGCGCGCAGGTCCATCACCCGCACCTGTGCATCGGGCAGGGCGTGGATGTGGTCGGCCATCAGGCCGAATGAGAGGAAGCCGCCACTGACGGATTCGCCGTAGACCAGGGTGATCAGGCGCGCACCACGGCGGCGTGCCAGATCGAGCGTCTGCGCGAGATGCGCAAAGTAACCATTGATGCCCAACAGTTCGTCGCGCCGCGCCAGGCGCTGGCCGGCGGTATCTACCAGCATCACGATCGGTCGCTGTGGATGTGCGCCGGTGCTGGCAAGCACGGTTTCGGCCAGTGCCAGTGCGTGGTCCACGCCGACTTCAAGTTTGTCGGCGGTACCGATCACGGTCACCTCGCCATCCTCGGTGGCAGCGCTGCCGGTCAGCACCGAATCGTTCACCGCAACGGCATGCCCATGCGGGAACAACGCATCGAGCAGGGTCTGCAACGGCATGCTCATGGCAGGCTCCGGTCGGCGGTGGCGATGAGGAATTCATCGGTGTCGAGCAGTGGCAGGCGTTCGGGGTGGGCAATGCCCAGCCGCGCCCAGATCTCCAGGCCATCGCGGCAATCGCCCCAGGCCTTCACGCGCGCCTTCAATGCCGCATGGCGTTCCTGCAGCGCAGCCAGTGCAGTATCCGGATCGGTGCTGCTGGTATCAGGCTGCAGCGCGTTGCTGGCCGCCTGCGCGAAGGCCTCGATGGCATCGGGCACCAGCACCTGTGCCTGGTCGATCAGGTAGCGGTGCTTGCCTCCCGTTACGCGCCAGACCAGCGCGCGATCGCGGGAATCGAACTCTTCCACGCCGCGCACGGTTTCGATCACTTCCGGGCCGGACAGCGACAGGCGCCCCTCTTCGGACATGATGACCGTGCTGCAGCAGCGGGCGACGATGCCCATGCCGCCGAAGGCGCCGTTGCCGCTGCCGATCAGCGCGATCACCGGCACACCCGCTGCACGCGCGTCCAGGGTGGCGCGCATGATCTCGGAAATGGCGATGAGCCCTGCATTGGCTTCGTGCAGGCGCACACCACCGGTGTCCAGCAGCAGAAGCACACCTTCGGGATGTGTTTCGGCTGCGCGGCGCAGCAGCCCGGTCAGCTTGGCGCCGTGCACCTCGCCCACGCCGCCGCCCATGAATTCACCCTGCTGCGCGGCCAGCAGCACGCGCTTGCCCTGCAGCGTGGCTTCGCCGACCACGATGCCATCGTCGAATGCGGCCGGCTGATCGAGCTGGGCCAGGTGCGGGCTCATCACCCTCCGCGCCGGGCCGAGGAATTCGCGGAACGAACCGGCGTCGACCAGCCCGGCAATGCGCTCGCGTGCATCGGCTTCGTAATAGCTGTGGCGTCGAGCGTGGCTCATGGCGTGCCTCCGGCCAGCAGTGTTTCCACGGCCTGGTCCAGGCGCAGGCTGACTACCGCCGGGGTCGCACCGGCATCGTTGATCGAGATGCGTACATCGCGCAGCGGATGACGCTGTGCGAAGTCGCTGATCACCGCTTGCCACACGCTGCCGAAGCCCTTCGCGGCTGTGATGATGCGCACCGTCATCGCGCCGTCCAGTGCGGCCGGCTCCAGCAGGATTTCCAGGTTGCCCGAGGCCAGCACGCCGACCAGCACCGCATCGCGCGGAAACTGCACCGCAGCGTGTCCTTCGAATCGATAGTCGAGGGTTTCCATGCTCAGCCCCTTACCAGTTGCGGAAGCGCTTGGGCGGGTCGTACAGGCCGCCGGACCAGCGCACCAGGTCTTTCACCGAACGCGCCGCCAGCAGGTCACGGCTGGCATCGCGCACGGAGATGCCGAGGTCATCGGGACGGCGGATCACGCCGCGGTCGCGCAGGTTCTCCACCATCGCGCGGTCGCGCCCCATGCCCACGGCGGTATAGCCGGCCACGCCACGGATCGCCTGTTCGCGCTCCTCAGGGGTGCGGCACAGCAGCAGGTTGGCAATGCCTTCCTCGGTCAGCACATGGCTGACGTCGTCGCCGTAGATCATCACCGGCGGCAGCGGCATGTTCGCGCGTTCGGCCAGGTCCCAGGCATCGAGGCGCTCGACGAAGGCCGGCGCCATGTGCTCGCGGAAGGTTTCCACCATCTGCACCACCAGCTTGCGCCCACGCGGCATCTCACCCGGGCGCGCGGCCTGCTGGCCGGCCTTGATCCAGGCCTCGCTGGCATGGCGCCGGCCGCGTGCGTCCGAGCCCATGTTCGGTGCGCCACCGAAGCCGGCAATGCGGTCGCGGGTGGCGGTGGAGCTGTTGCCCTGCAGGTCGATCTGCAATGTGGAACCGATGAACATGTCGCAGGCATACAGGCCGGCGGTCTGCGAGAAGGCGCGGTTGGAACGCATCGAGCCATCGGCGCCGGTGAAGAACACATCGCCTCGCGCGGCGATGTACTTCTCCATGCCCAGTTCCGAACCGAACGAATGCACCGATCTGACGAAGCCCGATTCGATTGCCGGAATCAGTGCCGGGTGGGGGTTCAACGCCCAGTGCTGGCAGATCTTTCCCTTCAGGCCGAGCGATTCGGCGTAGGTGGGGAGCAGCAGTTCGATGGCCGCCGTATCGAAGCCGATGCCATGGTTGAGGCGGTTCACGCCGTACTCGGCGTAGATGCCATTGATCGCCATCATCGCCATCAACACCTGGATCTCGGAGATCTGCGCCGGGTCGCGGGTGAACAGCGGTTCGATATGGTTCGGCTTCGGCGCCTGCACCACGAAGTTGACCCAGTCAGCGGGAATGTCGACGCGGGGGAGGGCGTCGACGATCTCGTTGACCTGGGCGATGACGATGCCGCCACCGAAGGCGGTGGCTTCGACGATCACCGGCGTGTCTTCGGTGTTCGGCCCGGTGTACAGGTTGCCGTGCCGATCTGCGGCCTGCGCGGCGACCAGGGCCACGCGCGGGGTCAGGTCGATGAAGTAGCGGCCGAACAGTTCCAGGTAGGTGTGGATGGCACCGATCTGGATGCGCCCTTCAGCCACCAGGTTGGCCAACCGCACTGACTGCGGGCCGGAGAACGAGAAGTCCAGCTTCGACGCGATGCCACGCTCGAATACATCCAGGTGCGACGGCAGCGACAGCACCGACTGCACCATGTGCAGGTCGTGCACGCGGGCCGGGTCAAGATCGGCCAGGGCCTGGGCGAGGAAATCGGCCTGTTTCTGGTTGTTGCCCTCCAGGCAGACCTTGTCGCCTGGCTCCAGCAGTGCGTGCAGCAGCTCGCCTACGTCGCCGGCGGCGACCTCGCGTCCCCGGGCCCACGGCGCGGCACGTTCCAGGCGGGCCTGGCGGCTGCGTTCCAACGTATCCCAGCTCGGGTTCATCGACCGGCTTCCGATTGGTGTCGATGTAATTACGACATAATTACGAAGGACGCCGCAACCTGCAGTGCAGCAAAAGGAAGGGCCCGCGCGGAGGCGGGCCCATTCAGGTAGGCCACGACCGTGGGTCGTGGCGGAGGGCGTGCCGACCAACGGTCGGCACCCAGCAGGCACCCACCGGTTCGCGGCTTGCTCAGAACTTCCAGCGCAGGCTGGCCGACACGAAGCGCGGTTCGCCGTAGTTGTTGTAGTCCAGATTCGCCCAGTAGGTCTTGTCCAGTGCGTTGCGCACGCTCAGCGTTGCGGTCCAGCTGTCGCTGATGCGGTAGTTGGCATTGAACTGCACCAGCATGTAGGCCGGCTGGTTCACCGTCACCGTGCCGCCCAGCGGATAGGCGATGTTGTAGCCCTGCACCTTGCTCTGCCACTGCACGCCACCGCCAACGCTCAGGCGTTCCAGCGCACCGCGCAGCTGCAGCTGCGTGTTGAGCTGCAATAGATCCTTCGGCGGGTTGGCGTACAGCAGGTCGGTAGCCGCGCGGGTGACCTTGACGTGGGTGTAGCCGGCATTGACCGTCCAGCCCGGCAGGATCTCGCCGTTGACGTCCACTTCCCAGCCGCGTGCCTTGGTGCCGTTGACGCCGATGTAGGCGGAGGTGCCATCGCTCAGCGAACCTTCCGGCACGCCCATGTCGCGCACGGCGTAGTTGTCCTGCTTGGCCTCGAACACGGCGGCGTTGGCGGTCAGGCGGCCGTCCAGCCACTGGGTCTTGATGCCCGCTTCCAGGTTCGAACCCTGCACCGGTGCCAGCAGGTTCTCGTTGCGGTCCTTGAAGTTCTGCGGGTTGAAGATCTCGGTGTAACTGGCATAGGCCGACACGTTCGGGGTGATGTCGTAGACCAGGCCCACGTAGGGAGTGACTTCATCGCTCACCTTGTACGCGCCGCTGGTGCCGGTGTAGGCGCCAGCGGCGTTGTAGGAGCGGGTGAGGGTTTCCCAGCGGCTCAGGCGTGCGCCGGCAATCAGCGACAGCGGATCGGCCAGGCGCAGGCGGGTGGCCAGGTAGACGCCACTCTGCGTGGTCTTGGCCACGCGGCGCGCGCCGGTGCGGCGGTAGGTCACCTCGGAGATGTCGCCGTTCCAGTTGTACACGTTGGGAATGTAGTAGCAGCGCTCGCCGCCGCAGCGCGCCCAGTCGCTCGGGAAGTTCAGTGCCAGGGTATTCGTCGTGCCTTCCAGGTCCGACCACTGTGCGCCGAGGGTCACGTCGTGGTCGCGGCCGAACAGATCGAAACTGCCGGTCAGGTAGGCATCGACATTGCGGCGGGTGTCCTTCGAATCACCGGCGGCCGCGCGCAGGTAGATGCCCGCGCCGGTCACCGGGTCCGGGTTGCCGGTGCCGTACAGGCGCACGTTCTGCACGTTGCCACGGGTATAGGCGGTGTTGATCTTCAACAGCCAGTTGTCGCCGAAACGCTGTTCCAGGTTGGCGAAGGCGGTGTTGCTCTCGCGCTTCCAGTAGCTCCATTTCGGCGACAGGTTGGTCGAGCGCGGCAAGTGCGCGAAATGGCCCTGGTTGTCGAAGAACGGCACGGTGCCCCAGGTCGAGCCGGTGGGGTTGTTGTCCTGGCTCTGGTAACCGAGGGTGATCGTGGTGCTGTCGGTGACGTCGCCTTCCAGCACCGCCATGCCGGCCATCTTGTTCTCGTCGTAGCGGTCGTAATACAGGCCACGATCGGTGTAGGCGGCGACCACGCGGCTGCGGAAGCGGCCGTCGGCGGTCAGTGGCGCGGTCACGTCGGCCTCCATGCGACGGTAGTCCCAGCTGCCGGCGCTGACCGCGAACGACGCATCGAATTCCTTGCCCGGGCGCTTGCGCAGCAGGTTGACCGTGGCCGACGGCACGCCGGCGCCGCTGAGCAGGCCGTTGGCGCCGCGGATCACTTCGATACGGTCGTAGAAGGCGGTGTCGTACTCCTGGTTGGTGGAGCCGCTGTAGGTGGGAATGCCATCGACCTGGAAGTCGGTGATGGCGAAGCCGCGCGCGTAGTACAGCGGGCGCTGCGTGTCATAGAAGGACACGCTCACGCCGGTTACATTGCGCATCACATCGTTGATGCTGAACAGTGATTCGTCCTGCAGGCGCTGCAGGCTGATGGCGGTGGCGGACTGCGGGGTCTCCTGCAGGGTGATCGGCAGGCGCGTGGTGCTCGACGGTGGTGCGGACTGTTCGGCGCGGACGCTGACCCTGTCCAGGGTCTTGGCATCGGCAGTGCCATCGGCGGCGGCGAACGCGCTGGGCGCGGCCAGCAGGGTCAGCGACGAAAGCAGGGCAGCCGGCAGCAACGCGCGGCGGGGCAGGCGGTTACGGAGGATCAGGGACATGGTGGGCTCGAGGCTCGGAAGCGGGGAAGGGCGGCAACAGTCGTCCAGCACCCGGGGCGGCGGCTTCGGGCACGGTCAGGTCCATCTGGGGAGGTGCGATCACTGCACAGGACGCAAATGTAAATAATTCTTAACAACATTACAATTCGCGTCATTCGCAGGGACTTTCCGGCGCAGAGCAGTGGCGGGCCGGGGTCGGATCCCGTCGCCGCAGGCAATGGGCTCTGACCCCATCATCGGCGGCCAGGTGCAGGTCAGAGCCCTCCCGTGCGGGAGGAATCCGACCCATTTCGCACAAAAACAAACGGCCACCCGAAGGTGGCCGTCCGTCTCCATCGAAAGCAAACTGCGGGCTTACAGCGCCTGCAGTTCCTCGTTGGCGTTGCGCTTTTCCTTGGCCGCTGCCGGCACTGCAGCCGCAGCAGGCGATGCCGCGTTCGCATCCACCGGCACCTCCAGATACGGCAGATGCAGGGTCTGGCTGGTCAGCGTACGGATCTCGTTGACCAGCGCGGCGCTGTCGTTGAGCTTGCGCCCGTACGACGGCACGATCTCGCGCAGGCGGGCTTCCCAGCCGGCCTTCATCTGGTCCGGGAAGGCCTTGGCCATCAGGTCCAGCATGATCGGCGGCGAGGTCGACGCACCCGGCGAAGCGCCGAGCAGGGCGGCGATGGTGTGGTCCTTGTCGGTCACGATCTCGGTACCGAACTGCAGCACCGGGCCCTTCAGCGGATCACGCTTGATGATCTGCACGCGCTGGCCGGCGGTGACCAGCTTCCAGTCACCCGGCTTGGCAGTGGGGAAGTACTTGACCAGCTCGGCCTGGCGGTCGGCATCGTTCAGGCGCGCCTGGCCCATCAGGTACTGCACCAGGTCCAGGTTGTCCTTGCCCACTTCCAGCATCGGGCCGACGTTGTTGTGGTTCACCGACGAGTACAGGTCCCACCACGAACCGTGCTTGAGGAACTTGGTGCTGTACAGCGCGAACGGCCCGAACAGGACCACCGGCTTGCCGTCCAGCTTGCGCGCATCCAGGTGCGGCACCGACATCGGCGGCGAGCCGGTCTCGGCCATGCCGTAGGCCTTCACGCCGTGGCGCGAGGTCACGTCCTGGCCCTGGAAGGCGAGGAACTGGCCACCGACCGGGAAGCCGGCGTAGTCCTTCGATTCCGGAATGCCGGACATCTGCAGCAGCTTCAGTGCAGCGCCACCGGCACCGATGAACACGAAGCGGGCGTGGGTGGTGGACTCGGTGCCGGCCTTGAGGTCCTTCACCGTCACGTTCCAGCTCTTGTCGCCGTTCTGCCGCAGCGCGCTCACTTCGTGGTTGAGGTGCAGGCTGAAGTTCGGGCTGCGCTGCAGGCCGGCGGTCAGCTGGCGGGTGATCACGCCGAAATTGACGTCGGTGCCCAGCGGCATCCAGGTCGCGGCAACCTTCTGCTTCGGGTCACGGCCTTCCATCAGCAGCGGGGCCCACTGCTTGATCTGGGCCGGATCCTCGGAGTACTGCATGCCGTAGAACAGCGGATTCTTCACCAGGGCCTGCTGGCGCTTGTGCAGGTAGGCGATGTTGTCATCGCCCCAGACGAAGCTCATGTGCGGGGTCGGGTTGATGAAGTCGCTGGGCTGGCTCAGCCGGCCTTCCTTCACCTGGTGCGACCAGAACTGGCGCGAGACCTCGAACGATTCGGCGATGCCGACCGCGCGCTTGGTCTCGATGCTGCCGTCGGGCAGTTCCGGGGTGTAGTTCAGTTCGGCGAAGGCCGAGTGGCCGGTGCCGGCGTTGTTCCAGCCGTCGGAGCTTTCACCGGCGACGCCGTCGAGGCGTTCGTAGACCTGGATGTTCCAGTCCGGCTGCAGTTCCTGCAGGTAGGTGGCCAGGGTGATGCTCATGATGCCGGCGCCGACCAGCACAACGTCGACGGGCTTGTCGTTGCTGGCGGCGGGCACCGAGCGCTGGGTCAGCGGCCAGTACAGGAACAGCGCGGCGGCCAGCAACAGCAGCACGAGCAGGGCGAGAAGAGCCTTGCCAAATTTCTTCATGGGGGCGGGATCGTTGGCGGAGGGGAAGGGGTCAGGATGCGCGTGGGACAGGGAAAGGGCGTGAAGAAACAACGCCTTGCAGCATCCATATGCGATTCTAACCGGATCCGGTCTGTTTTTGATGCAACGCAGCATCCGGCGTTTCGCGCCATCCTCACCCGCTAGCGCCGGGTGATACCCGGCGAACGAAGCCTTGCCAGCGTCAGGCCATCCCTGGCGACAGCTTCACTCAGACCAGCTCAAGAATCTCGTCACCGGCCTCGTCGACCTGCCCGGTCGGGCGCCAGCCCAGGCGCCGGTAGAAGCCATGCGAGCGCGAGCGTGGGTCGGCCGAACAGGCCAGGAACAGGCGTTGGTGGCCGGCATCGCGGGTCAGGCTGACCACGTCCTGCAGCAGCTGCCGACCGAGGCCGCGGCCTTCATACTCGGGCAGCAGGGCCAGCACCAGCACCTCGCCGCTGTCGCGGTCGGCGAAGCAGTATCCGGCCATGCGCTCGCCCTCCCAGGCGACGCGGCCGATCGAATCGCCCTGGGCGATGCCGGCCGCCCAGCTGTCCTCGGTGATGCCCAGCTCTGCCAACTGCGCGGCGCTGAAGGCGTTTTCGCGGGTGCGCCCGCGCAGGTCGATGCAGGCGGCGGCATCTTCGGGGCGCGCATCGCGGACGAATACAGGCATGCAGGGCATCCTTGCGGTGATCGGCCGACCAGTATCCGCATCACGCATGGAGCCGGTGTGGAGGTTGCGTGGAGATTGGATGGAGTAAAAAAGGGACGGAGGGGATTAAGTCGCTTTCGACCCGACTTCTCCATGGCCCGGGCTCGACAACTCCTGACTACCAAGCGATGCATTCCGAACGCTTGGCTGCCCTGGTGGTATCAGGTCGCAGCGAGGCCCTCCTGTCGCAGCAAGGCAAGGTACCTTCCACCTTCATCGTCAGCGTCGAATATGTCCTCGCCATCCAATGCATACGCCCTGAGCAGGTACTCAAGGGCCCGATCCCGCTGCCCCAGAAGTTCGTTGCATTGGCCAACGCGATACAGGATGAAGGGATTGGTATGCCCGTCCGGACCATTCAATGCATCCATGAAGTACTTCAGGGCGGTCACTACGTCACCAGAAAGAAAGCTCGCGTCTCCAAGTGAAGCACAGAGCCACGTGTAGGCCTCCCAATCCTTGGCAGGAGCTGGCAGTGACCCGCTCATAGATTTCGTCAGGAAGTTCCATTCGGTTTGACTCACAATTGGCAAGCTTTCCAGCCTACGTAAAACAAGTACATCTGTCGGCTGGCAATTGAGCTATTCGGTGTCGCAATTGCCTCGAATTTTGGCCGCGTGAGCCGAAAGCGGGTGCCGACCAAGATCTACATCCCCTGGGAGGCCAGCTCAGCGCTTGCGCCGGATCAGTGCCGAGGAGGCATCCAGCACCGCGCGGGTCAGCAGGGCCATGGTCTGCACGTCGCCCTTCCAATGCTGCCAGTACAGCGGCACGTCTTCCCACGCGCGCTGGCGCACGTAGACCAGGCGGCCCGCGTCCAGGTGCCGCTTGACCAGCGGCAACGGATTCATCGTCCAGCCCATGCCGCCAAGGTTGGCCTGCACGAAGGCGCGCGTGGACGGAATCCACCAGGTCGGCGCGGTGCTGGGCAGGTCGTCGCCGGCCATGCGCCGGGCGAAGCGCGACTGCATGTCGTCCTTGCGGTTGAACACCAGCACCGGGGCCTGCGCCAGCGCCTGCGCGGTCACACCTTTGGCGAAATGACGCTCGCGGAATTCGGGTGTACAGGTGGCCGCGTAGCGGATGCTGCCCAGTGCATGGATCTGGCAGCCCTGCACCGGCTCGTCCAGGGTGGTCACCGCACCCAGCACCGTGCCCTGGCGCAGCAGCTCCACGGTGTGGTCCTGGTCCTCAACGCGCAGGTCCAGCGTGGTGCCGGTGGTCTGTGCGAACTGGTAGGCGGCCTGGGGGAACCAGGTTTCCAGGCTGTCGTGGTTCACCGCCACCGGGATGCTGGCCTGTGGCAGATCCTCGTCGGCCAGGCCCATCCGGTGCAGCGCATCGTGTTCGAGCAGGGCCGTCTGCTCGGCCAGCTGCACCAGCAGCTGCCCCTCCGCGGTGGCCGTGGCCGGGGTGCCGCGCTTGACCAGCAGCCGGCCGATCCGATCTTCCAGCGCCTTGACCCGCTGCGAGATGGCGGACGGGGTGACATTCAGCGACTGCGCGGCGCGGTCGAAGCTGCCTTCGCGGATCACTGCGGCGAGGGCGCGCAGCTGGGCATGGTCGATACGCATCGAATTAAGTTCCGCTAATGTTGGTTTAGGAAGTTTAGCTCGTCTTTTTCATGTTGCGGCGCGACAATGGCGCCCGTTCCGGTGCTGTCCGCCTTCGCGAGGCACCGTCCCCCCAAGCAAGTAAAGGCAGTGAATCCCATGTTCTCGGTCATCTCCGCCAGCACCGGCCTCGGTGCCTGGTTCTCTGGTGCAGCTACCGGCATCGGCCTGTTCGCCGTGGTCGGCGCCCAGAGCGCCTTCATCCTGCGCCAGGGCATCCTGCGCAAGCACATCGTGCCGGTGGTCGCCACCTGTGCGGCCATCGATGCGATCTTCATCTTTGCCAGCGTGGCCGGCCTGCGCACGCTCACTTCGGCGCTGCCGTGGCTGACCACTGCCGTGCTGTGGACCGGTGTGGCGTTCCTGGCCTGGTACGCAATGAAGTCGGCTCGCCGTGCGATCGCCGGTGGCGGCGGCATGGGCGAGGCTGACAGCGACGACGGCAGCCGCCGTGCGGTGCTGATGGCCGCGGTCGGTTTCTCGCTGATCAACCCGCACTTCTGGCTGGACATGATGGTGATCGGTTCGATCGCCGAGAACTTCGGCAACGCCCGCATGGCCTTCGCTGCCGGCGTGGTCACCGCCAGCTGCCTGTGGCTGACCGCGCAGGGCCTCGGCGCGCGCCTGCTGGCGCCGCTGTTCACCAAGCCCAGCACCTGGCGCGTGCTCGACGGCACCATCGCAGTGATCCTCAGCATCCTGGCCCTCACGTTGGCGGTGCGCGGGGTCCACTGACCCGGCGCTCGCCCCCCGAACCCACGTCCTGACTCTCTCTCCAAGGTAGTGGTAACGACGGCACCGGCAACGGTGCCGTCGTTTTTTGTACGCCACTGGCGGGCCGGGCACTGGCCTGCCTAGAATCGGCCAGCCGGGACAAGGGGTCCAGGCAGGGGGAGAGAAGGATGCACAAGCGCTGGCTGGCCGCCATCATCATGGCGGGACTTTGGTGTGGAACCGCTGCTGCGATCGATCTGGGCGCCTATGTGCGAGCGGACAAGTTCGGCGATGTCATGCTGTCTCCCGGGGGCGATTATCTGGCCGCGACCGTGCCTGCGGACGGCTTCACCGCTGTGATCATCCTTCGTACGGACGACAACACGCCGGTGGGCAACCTGCGCCCACCACTCAATTCGCATGTCTTCGGCCTGCACTGGGTCAACAACGATCAGGTGATGTTCGGTCTGGCGCAGAAGTTCGGTACCCGCGATGCGCCGTGGGCCACCGGCGAGCTGCTGACACTGGATGCACGCACCGGACGACCGGAACTACTGGTGGGCTACCGCGACCTTGGCCTGCGCGTGCGGCCCAAGTACCGGACGTCGGCCGCGGCGTTCCTCAGTGACGCCCTGCCTGGCGACGATGCGCACGTGGTCATCGCAGTAGGCGGATCGCGGCTGGATGCCAACGGTTATGCGGCCCAGCTGGAACTGGCAAGCGGCAAGCAGCGGCTGCTGGCCCGCGCGCCGATGCCGGGTGCCTCCTATGTGGTGGATGCCCGCGGCGACGTACGTTTCGTACAGGGCGCCGGTACTGACAACGTCCATCGGCTCTACCACCGCAACGGTGGCGACTGGGCGCTGGTCAACGATGAGAAACGGAGTGGTCGCAGCGAGGCGGCGCTGGGCTTTTCCGCCGACGGCCAGCTGGCCTACCTGCTCAGCGAGCAGCCCAGCGGCCCCGATGCCATCGTCAGCTGGAACCCGGCCACGCAGGAGCGCAAGGTCGTGCTGCGCGATGAGGTTGTCGATCCGGCACGACTGATCCGCAGCCCGGGCAGCACCGTGCCGGTCGGTGCGCTGTTCCTGGGAAACACGCCGCATACCCGGTTCTTCGACGAAAGCTCGGACGAGGCACGGTTGTACCGCAGCCTGGAGGCGGCCTTCCCCGGGCGTGCAGTATTCATCACCTCCAGTACCCGCGACGGTCGCCGGCTGCTGGTGGAAACCGGGTCCGGTTCAAATCCGGGCGAGTTCTACCTCTACGACCGCGACCGCAACCAGGCACGCTTCCTGATGGCGCGCAGCGAATGGATTGATCCGGAGACCACTGCGTCGGTGCGGCCGGTCCTGCTGAAGGCGCGTGACGGGCTGGAGCTCCATGGATTCCTGACAGTCCCGCATGGCAGCACTGGCCGTGACCTGCCGATGGTGGTGGTGCCGCATGGTGGGCCGATCGGGATATTCGACAACGGCGGTTTCGACCACGAGAACCAGTTGCTGGCCGCTGCCGGCTACGCCGTGCTGCAGATCAATTTCCGCGGCTCGGGCAACTACGGCCGTGCGCACAGCCGGGCAGCACTGAAACAGTGGGGGCGCGCGATGCAGGACGACGTGACCGACGCGACGCGCTGGGCGATCAGCGAAGGCATCGCCGATGCCCGGCGCATCTGCATCTACGGTGCCAGCTACGGCGCCTACTCGGCGATGATGGGCGCCGCGCGCGAACCGGGGCTGTACCAGTGCGCGGCCGGCTATGTGGGCGTCTACGACCTGCCGCTGATGTTTACTGGCGGCGATATCCAGGACCGCGATTCCGGAATGAGCTACCTGCGCGAGTGGCTGGGTGATCCGGCCACGCTGGGTGCGGTCTCGCCGGTCAACCTGGCCGAGCGGATCAGGGTGCCGGTGTTCCTGGCGGCCGGTGGTCAGGACAAGCGCGCCCCGATCCAGCACACCGAGCGCATGGAAGCGGCGCTCAAGCGTGCCGGTACGCCGGTGGAAAGCCTGTACTACAAGACCGAAGGGCACGGCTTCTATACCCAGGCCCATCGCAGCGAGTACTACGGCAAGCTGCTGGCGTTCCTGTCGCGCAGCCTGGGTGGCAAGACCGCCACGACTGCGGCTGCGGACGGCAAGGGCAGGGCGCCGTAACGCAACGGCGGCGGATGATCCAACCGGCGCCCCGGTTCCTGCCTGTGCGTGGGCTTACTTCACCCCGTGCATCATCTTCTTCAACAGTGGCGCGGCAATGAAAGCGGCCAGCGCACAGCCCAGGCCGATCCACATCAGCAGCCAGAACAGGTGCGCATAGGCACCGGCGGCGGCCACCATGTCCAGCGATTCGCCTTCCGGCACCTCGATCGCGGCCAGCTTGCCGAACAGCGCGGCCAGCGTCTCCGAGAAGGCGGTGGCCAGGAACCAGGTGCCCATCATCAGGCTCATCACCCGCGGCACGGCCAACTGGGTCACCGCCGACAGGCCGACCGGCGACAGGCACATCTCGCCGCTGGCCAGCAGGAAGTAGGCCAGCACCAGCCACCACACGCTGGCCATCTCGCCGGTAGCGCCGACCTGCTGCGCGGCCAGTGCCAGCGGCACGAACGACAGTGCGCCGATCACCAGGCCCCAGGCCGACTTCACCGGCTTGCCTGGTTCCCAACCGCGGCGGTCCATCCACGTCCACAGCGCGGCGAAGGCCGGTGCCAGCAGCACCAGGAACAGGCCGCCGAGATAGGTGAGCGAGCCAGCGGTCTGCGGAATCACCAGGCAGTCGCGCACCAGCAGCACCAGCATCAGCACGACGATGGCGGCGAAGAACGTGCGCGGCGCAGCCGAACCCGGACGACGCTCGGACAACCGCGCGCTGACCACGAAGCCCAGCGGTGCCAGCAGCAGTGAGAGGATCGACCACGGCAGCGGCGTACCGCCGGTGATCACCAGCGAGGGCACGATGTCCTTGGTCAGCAGCCGGTCGGTGAAGGTCACCCACGAGCCGTAGGACTGCTCGTACATGGTGAAGAACACCAGCGCCATGAAGATCAGCACCATCAGCGCGATCATCTGCTGGCGCTGTACCGGCGTGCACTTGCTGCCGGTGAACCAGGCGAACCAGACCAGCACGCCGCCCAGCACCACCACCATCAACATCAGTGCCAGGCTGATTTCACCGCCCAGCGCGAACGCGCCGTTGCCGGCCGCCCACATCAGCCACGCCACCGGCAACACACCGAGCACCGCGCACAGATAGATGAGCCATTCGCGCGGCAGGCCCAGCACCTTCTGCTTCAACGCCGCCGGTTGCGGCGGCTCGGCGTGGCCCTGCAGGTACTTCTGGCCCCACAGGAACATTGCCAGGCCGGCCAGCATGCCGATGCCGGCCGCACCGAAACCGTACTTCCAGCCGTAGGCCTCGCCGAGGAAGCCGCACACCAGCGATGAGAACAGCGCGCCCAGGTTGATGCCGGCGTAGAACAGCGAGAAACCCGAATCGCGGCGCGGATCGTCCTTGGCGTACAGCTTGCCGACAATGGTGGAGATGTTCGGCTTGAGGAAGCCGACGCCCATGATGATCAGCGCCAGCGACAGGTAGGTCACCGCCAGTGCCGAGGTGTCGCGCACCACGTCGCCGTTCACCCGGTACGCAGCGTGGCCTTCGAAGGCCATGCCGAGGTGGCCGAGTACCAGCAGGATGCCGCCGAACAGCACGGCCCGGCGCATGCCCAGCCAGCGGTCGGCCAGCATGCCGCCGAATACAGGGATGCAGTACACCAGGCCACCGTAGGCGCCGAGCAGGTCCAGGCCGGCCTTGTCGCCGAACAGGTGGTACTTGGTCAGGTACAGCAGCAACAGCGCCTTCATGCCGTAGAAGGAGAAGCGCTCCCACATTTCGGTGAAGAAGCAGACGTAGACGCCTTTGGGGTGGCCCAGGAAGTCGTCGGAAGCGATAGCGGTGGAATTCATCGCGGAATTATAGGCCTGTGGCCTGATCCGCTTTCAGTAGATCCACGCCATGCGTGGATTGCCGGACTGGCCTGGGCGATCACAGGTACCGCAACCACGCCAGGTCACGCCTTCGCGCCTTGAACCGCGCGAATGCCCGGGTCGGCGGGTACAGCACCACCGCCAGCGCACAGGCCACCAGCAGCAGGCCGCTGACCGAATCCAGGGCATACAACTCGCCATGGGTCGGCCCCCAGGCCGCGAGCGCGCCCAGGTACAGCGCCTTCAGCACATACAGGTGCAGCAGGTAGAAGAACATCGGCGCGGCGCCGATATCGGCCAGCGGGCGCAGCGCACGCGCCAGTGTCGGCCATTCGTATAGGCGCAGCAGCAACAGCCCTACGCCCAGGGTCAACAGCAGGAACTGCAGCGACGGCGGGTACTTGGTGATGTTGAGGATGCTCAGCCAGGTGCGCAGTGCTGTGGTCTGGTACTGCCAAGGGGCATCCCCGTACTCGTTGGCGAACCGCAGTAAGGCGAACATGGCCAGCGCACCGACGCCTGCCCACAGCAGCCAGTGCTGGCGCTGCGTCGGGTCGCGCTCGCGGGCGAACCATGGCCCCATCAGATAACCCAGGGCGATCACCCCGATCCACGGCAGCACCGGATAGGAGGTGCGCAGGCGCAGCGCGCCGGCCTCGATCCAGTCGCGCTGGTGCAGCACTTTCCACAGCACCGCCAGCAGGCCATCGCCTTGCACCCGCAAGCCGTCGAACAGGTTGTGCCCGGCCACCACCGCGATTGCCAGCACCAGCAGGGCCGGGCATGGCAGCCAAAGCAGCCCGGCCAGCGCGATCATGCTCAGCCCGATGGCCCAGATCACCTGCAGGTACAGGGTTTCCGGCGGCAGCTGGAAGGTCCAGGCGAAATTCACCAGGGTCAGTTCCAGCACGACCAGGAACAGCCCGCGCTTGAGCAGGAACGCGGCCGTGGCCCGGCGCGGATCCGCCTGGCGCTGGCCGTACAGCCAGGCCGACAGGCCGGTCAACAGGACGAACACGGGTGCGCACAGGTGGGCCAGCAGACGGCAGGCGAACAGCGCGGGGGAGACCGTCGCCGCGTCCATCGGGTCGCTCACCTGGTGCTGCAGGAAGAAGGTCTCGCGCACGTGGTCGAGCAACATCAACAGCATCACGGTGCCGCGCAGCTGGTCGATGGAGGCCAGGCGGGTAGCGGGGGAAGGGGCCACGTGCGAGGTTCGGTCGGCGTGACAGGATATAACATTACAATTGCGTCTTTCCAGCGTGTGCTGGGCGGTTCCGACGAGCGCGCGCGTCGGCTCAGGGCAGGCAAACCGAGGGGCTCCAGCCCAGCGCCTCGTCGTAGTGGACCTGGATCGCTCGCAGGCTCCCGTCGGGGTTGGCCTTCAAGCAGAATCGGGCGCTGTGGTGTTGCGTGGCGCCGGTCCTGGTGGCCGACAGCGAAACATCGTACAGGCGTCCGGGCTGCAGCGGCATCGCCGTCTGCCTTGAAATGGCGTTGGCTGGCACTTCTCCGTAGACCACGCAGGCTCCGGGTGGAAGTGGGATTGATGCGGGATGGGCAAAGTAGAACGACCATTGCCGCCGCAGCGGTGGAGTAATTGCGTCATGCACCTCCACACCAAACACCTCCGGAGTTTTACCGATACGCTTGCGCTCTTTCCTGGGTAGTCCGAAACAAGGTTTACCGGCGTGGTCGGTGATCTCGACTGCGCCAATGCGGCTCCAGGCAGATGCGTAATCGCAAAGCGGCATCAGGCAGATCAGGGCCACGACAGCCACGACCGGTGATTTGATCGGGCGGATCCGCAGTGGGGTGTTCATCGGGCGGCTCAGCGTCATCGGTTCAGATCATGAACACGATGCAAGGGGCGTTGAGGCACTTCAAACGATGATGGCTGGGATGCTGCAGTACTGGTTGGCCGGGCCCCTGCAGGACAAAGAGACCGCGAGGCCCGGCAGCCGTCCGGGATGTGCCCCATGCGCTTGATGCGTTGGCCGAGTTTGGCCAGAAGCGACTATCTCACTGCCGACCTGGCCGCAACCCTCCCGAACCGCACTGGACTTGCTGCCTCCTGAACGCTAGCGTGCAAGGGATTTTTTGCCAGCAGGGGCTTCCATGAACCACGACGCTGCGCCCAAGCAGCTCACCTTCCGCGCAGTGGCCCTGGCCATCGTGCTGGCGGTGGTGCTGTCGGCCGCAAACGCCTACCTCGGTCTGTTCGCAGGCCTGACCATCGCCACCGCCATTCCCGCCGCGGTGATTTCCATGGGCGTGCTGCGCCTGCTGGGCGGTGGCTCCATCCTTGAAAACAACATCGTGCAAACCGGTGCTTCGGCCGGTTCGTCGATCGCCGCCGGTGTGATCTTCACCATCCCGGCGCTGGTGATCATGGGCTACTGGCCGGACTTCAAGTACTGGTGGGTGCTGGGCATCGCCGGCCTCGGCGGCCTGCTGGGCGTGTTGTTCTCGGTGCCGCTGCGTCGTTCGATGATCGTCGAAGACCCGCTTCCGTTCCCGGAAGGCAAGGCTGCGGCCGAAGTGCTCAAGGCCGGTGAGAATCCGGGCCCGGGCCTGAAGATCCTCGGCCTGTCGGCGGTGATCGGTGCCTTCGTCAAGCTGGCCGCGGAAAGCGGCATGCGCCTGATCCCGGACGCCTGGGCCACCTCGGCCTACGTCGGCAGCTCCAAGGTCACCGCCTTCATCGGTACCAACCTGTCGCCGGCACTGCTGGGCGTGGGCTACATCGTCGGCCTCAACGTCGGCATCGTGGTGGTGTCCGGTTCGATCCTGACCTGGCACATCGCCATTCCGATCTACCAGGCGTTCTTCATGAACACCGATCCGGCACTGGCCGCGTCGGTTGCCGCGGCTTCGTCCACCGAGGCGGCGTTCGCCATCTGGGGCGCGAAGATGCGCTACCTGGGTGTCGGCGCGATGCTGATCGGTGGCATCTGGACCCTGATCTCGCTGCGCAAGTCGCTGCTCAACGGCGTCAAGAGCGGCTTTGCCGCCGCCCGCAAGAGCGGTGGCCCGGTGCTGGCGCACACCGAGCGCGACCTGCCGATGAAGTGGATGCTGGTGGCCCTGGTGGTCTTCGTGCTGCCGCTGCTGGCCCTGTACCAGGCCATCGTCGGCCAGTGGCACGTGTCGATCCCGATGACCCTCATCATGATCGTCGCCGGCTTCCTGTTCGTGTCGGTCTCGGCCTACCTGGCCGGCCTGATCGGTTCGTCCAACAACCCGGTCTCGGGCATCACCATCTCCACCATCCTGTTCGCCTCGGCCGTGCTGGTCGTGCTGCTGGGCGCCGACGGCCTGAAGCCGGTCGGTGCCGGCGGCGCGCCGCTGGGCGCCGTGGCCGCCATCATGATCGGCGCGGTGGTGTGCTGCGCCGCTGCGGTTGGTGGTGACAACCTGCAGGACCTCAAGGCCGGCTACATCGTCGGCGCCACCCCGTGGAAGCAGCAGCTGATGCTGGGCATCGGTGCCTTCTCGTGTGCGCTGATCATGGCCCCGGTGCTGAACCTGCTGGCCACCGCCTACGGCATCGGCGTGAAGTCCGAGCTGCACCCGAACGCGCTGGCCGCACCGCAGGCCAACCTGATGGCCTCGGTGGCCAAGGGCCTGTTCGGTGGTGAACTGCCGTGGACCTTCATCGGCATCGGTGCCGTGGTCGGTGCCGCCATCATCGCCTTCGACAGCTGGCTGAAGGCGCGCAACGCCCGCTTCCGCGTGCCGGTGCTGGCCGCCGCCATCGGCATCTACCTGCCGCTGGAGCTGATGGTGCCGATCTTCCTCGGCGGCCTGATCGCCCACCTGGTCGAGCGCTTCCACAAGGTGCGCGCCGATGACGAAGAAGGCCGCGACCGCGTGCACAAGCCGGGCGTGCTGTTCGCCGCGGGGCTGATCACCGGCGAAGCGCTGATGGGCATCGCCATCGCGATTCCGATCGTGGTCAGCAGCCGCGCCGACGTGCTGGCCGTGCCGTTCCACCTGCCGGGCGCGCAGTGGATCGGCCTGGCCGTGCTGTTCCTGGTCGGCTGGCTGATCTACCGCACCGGCAAGTACGCCAAGGCGTAAGGGGGCTCTGCCCCTGGGTTCAACGGGTAGTGCCGGCCGCTGGCCGGCAATCCCGGAATCCCGTGATACCCCTGGTTGCCGGCCAGCGGCCGGCACTACCGCAGACCGCGCTACGGCGCGGTTTGCTGTTTCTGGCGATTGCCGCAGGCAGCCATGACCGATGGCCTTGGCAGCCCCGGCCGCACGGGCCTACCATCGGTTTTTTGCCGTCCTGCGGAGACCCCGATGAAACTGCGTCATGCCCTGCTGCCACTGAGCCTGCTGGCCGCCCTGCCCAGCGTCGCCGCTGCCCGTGGCCTGGAAGTCCGCGACATGGTGGCCATGGACCGCGTCTCCGCGCCGGTGCTGACCGCTGACGGTGGCACCGTGGTGTTCGCCAAGCGCAGCGTCGATGCCAACCTGAAGGCCTCCACCGCGCTGTTCGCGCGCAACCTGCGTACCCGCGATGCGGCGCCGCCGAAGCAGATCACCCCGGCCGGCTGGAACGTCAATTCCGCTTCGCTGTCGGCCGATGGCCAGACCGTGTATTTCCTCAGTGCCAGGAACGGCAGCCAGCAGCTGTACGCGCAGCCGATCAGCGGCGGTGCTCCGCGCCAGCTGACCGATTTCCCGGTCGACGTGGACAGCTACCACGTGTCGCCGCAGGACGACCGCGTGCTGTTCAGCGCCGGCGTGTTCCAGGACTGTGCCTCGGACCTGGCCTGCACCGAGAAGAAACTGAAGGAAAAGAAGGACGCCAAGGCCAGCGGCCAGGTGTGGGATTCGCTGTTCGTGCGCCACTGGGACACCTGGAGCGACGGTCGCCGCAACACCCTGTTCGTCGCTCCGCTGCCGACGGCCAAGGCCGGTGCGGTCAAGGGCGCGTCGGCGCTGAGCGCGACCATCGATGGTGATGCGCCGTCCAAGCCGTTCGGCGGCAATGATGACTTCGCGTGGTCGCCGGACGGCGCCAGCGTGGTGGCCAGCATCCGCGTGGCCGGCAAGCAGGAGCCGTGGTCGACCAACTTCGACCTGTACCGCTTCGACGCCGCCGGCAAGCAGGCACCGGTCAACCTGACCGCCTCCAACCCGGCCTGGGATGCCGGCCCTGTGTTCAGTGCGGACGGCAAGACCCTGTTCTACCGTGCGATGAAGCGCCCGGGCTTCGAGGCCGACCGCTTCGGCCTGATGGCGATGGACCTGGCCAGCGGCAAGACCCGCGAAATCGCGCCGCAGTGGGATCGCTCGGCGGGCGGCATCACCCTGTCCGCCGATGGTGCCAGCATCTACACCACGGCCGATGACCTTGGCGAACACCCGCTGTTCCAGATCGACGTGGCCAGCGGCAAGGCCACCAAGCTGATCGGCGACGGCAGCGTGACCTCGGTGGATGTGGCCGGCAACAGCGTGGCGATCACCCGCAACAGCCTGAAGAGCAACGACCAGGTGCTGGTCGGCCTGCTGCCGGCTGCGGGCGAGGCCATCGGCGAACTGCGCGCGCTGACCCCGGCCGCTGGTGAGGTGCTGAAGGACGTCAGCTTCGGCGACTACGAACAGTTCGAGTTCAAGGGCTGGAACAACGACACCGTGCATGGCTATGTGGTCAAGCCGCACAACTACCAGGAAGGCAAGTCCTACCCGGTCGCGTTCCTGATCCACGGTGGCCCGCAGGGCAGCTTCGGCAATGGCTGGAGCTACCGTTGGAATCCGCAGACCTACGCGGGCCAGGGCTACGCCGTGGTGATGATCGACTTCCACGGTTCCACCGGCTACGGCCAGGCCTTCACCGATGCGATCAGCCAGCACTGGGGCGACCGCCCGCTGGAAGACCTGCAGAAGGGCTGGGACGCGGCGCTGAAGAAGTATTCCTTCCTCAACGGTGACAAGGCCTGTGCGCTGGGCGCCAGCTACGGCGGCTTCATGGTCAACTGGATCGCCGGCAACTGGAACAGCCCGTTCAAGTGCCTGGTCAACCACGACGGCGTGTTCGACCAGCGCATGATGGGCTACGCCACCGAAGAGCTGTGGTTCACCGAGTGGGAGCAGGGCGGCACGCCGTACCAGAAGGCCGCGAACTACGAGAAGTTCAACCCGGTCAACCACGTGGCGGACTGGAAGAAGCCGATCCTGGTCATCCACGGCCAGCAGGACTTCCGCATTCCGGTCGAGCAGGGCCTGGCCGCGTTCACCGCTGCCCAGCGCCAGGGCATCGAATCGAAGTTCCTGTACTTCCCGGATGAAAACCACTGGGTGCTGAAGCCGAACAACAGCATCCTGTGGCATGACGCCGTCAATGCCTGGCTGAAGCAGCACATCGGCAACTGATGACTGCAGCGCCGCCCTTCGGGGCGGCGCTTTTGTTTCGCCATCTGCTTTACCGGTGGGGGCCGACCGTTGGTCGGCACACCCTCATGATCCGCCGCCAACAGCAGCCGGCCAGCGGCCGGCTCTACCCAGAGCACCTGCATGATCCAGAACGACATCGTCGTCTTCGGCTTGATCGCCGCCACCCTTGGCGCCGTTTTCTGGACCGCTTCGCGCGAGCAGGGCCTGTGGAAGCGCTTCTACACCTTCGTGCCGGCGCTGCTGCTGTGCTACCTGATTCCCGGCATCTACAACACCGTCGGCCTGATCGATGGGCAGAACACCAAGCTCTACAACCCGATCGCCCGCGACATCCTGCTGCCGGCAGCGTTGATCCTGCTGACCCTGGCGGTGGACATCAAGGGCATCCTGCGGCTGGGCCCGAAGCTGGTGCTGATGTACCTGGGCGCCTCGGCCAGCATCATGCTCGGTGCGGTGGTGGCGTTCCTGGCGATGCGCGCGCTGCATCCGGAAACCGTGGCCGGTGACACCTGGGCCGGCATGGCCGCATTGGCAGGCAGCTGGATCGGTGGCGGTGCCAACATGCTGGCAATGCGCGAAGTATTCGACGTCAATGCGACCACGTTCGGCCAGTTCGCGGTGGTCGATGTGGGTGTCGGCTACGTGTGGATGGCCGCACTGATCTTCCTGGCGGGGCGGGCAGCGAAGATCGACGCGCGCAGTGGCGCCGATACTTCGGCCATCGATGAACTGAAGGAGCGCATCGCGCGCTTCCAGGCCGAACACGAGCGCATTCCCAGCCTCACCGACCTGATGCTGATCGTGGCGGTGGCCTTCGGCGGCGTGGGCCTCTCGCACGCCATCGGCGCGCCGCTGGCAGCATGGTTCAAGGCCAACGTCAGCTGGGCCTCGCAGTTCAGCCTGGACGCGCCGTTCGTGTGGGTGGTGGTGCTGTCGACCACGCTGGGCCTGAGCCTGAGCTTCACCCGTGCGCGCACGCTGGAAGGCGCGGGCGCATCGCGCCTGGGCTCGCTGCTGCTGTACTTCCTGATTGCCTGCATCGGCATGCAGATGGATCTGCTGGCGCTGCTGGATCGCCCGTGGCTGTTCCTGCTCGGCCTGATCTGGATTGCCGTGCACATCGTGCTGCTGTGGTGCCTGGGCAAGCTGCTGAAGGTGCCGTTCTTCTATTTCGCCATCGGTTCGCAGTCGAACATCGGTGGACCGGCCTCTGCGCCGGTGGTGGCCGCGGCGTTCCATCCGGCACTGGCGCCGGTGGGCGTGCTGCTGGGCACGATGGGCTATGCCACCGGCACGTACCTGGCTTACATCGTCGGCATCACCCTGCGCGCGCTGGCCGGGCAGGGCTGATACGGCGATGGGGTGATGGGGTCAGATCCCTTTTGCGACGCAAAAGGGATCTGACCCCGGTTCCCGGTGAATCACGCCACCGGCAACCCGCGTTCGATCAACCACGCCTTCGCGTCTTCGGCGTCCTGCTCGAACCACGCCTGTGTCGACCCCAGCCGATACGTGTACCCCCAGGCATCCATGTCGGCCATCAACCGCGCACTGCCGACACCAGGCAAACGCCCGGCCAGCACGATCTGCAGGTAGCAGGTGGCATCTTCCTCGGCCACCGAATCGGTGGCGTCGGTGTGCACCTGCGCGCGCCGCTCCGGCGGCAATACGATCAGGTGGCAGGCTTCATGCAGCATCGAATGCACCGGGGTGTCATCGCGCACATAGACATTGCTGGCGATGATGCCCGCCTCGGGCTCGCCCCAGTAGCTGCCGGGAATCGGTTCGCCTGCGGCCACGTGGTGCAGGCGAAGGCCATGCGCGGCGAGCAGGCATTGCGCGTCGGCGAAGGCGATGTCGCCCACGCAGGTGATGTCCACGGCGGTTGTCGTATCGGTCATGCAGGTCACGCGGCCCCGCCCATGCAGGCACGGGCGGGGCGGGGCATCAGGGTTTGTCCGGGCCTTCAGGCAGCGCCACGGAGATGTCCAGCACATCGTGCTGGCCATCCTTCACCAGGTCGACCTTCACCGCATCGACGTCGATGTTCACGTACTTCTTGATCACTTCCAGCAGCTCGCGCTGCAGCAGCGGCAGGTAGTCCGGGCCACCGCGGTGGCTGCGTTCCTGCGCGATGATGATCTGCAGGCGGTTCTTTGCGGTTTCGGCGGTGGTCTTCTTCGCTTTGAGGAAATCGAACAGGCCCATGCTTACCCTCCGAACAGCTTGCTGAAGAAGCCCTTCTTCTCGACGCTGGTGAAGCGCATCGGGCGATCTTCGCCGAGGATGCGCGCGACGGCGTCGTCATACGCCTGGCCGGCAGCGGATTCGACATCCAGGATCACCGGTTCGCCCTTGTTGGACGCATTGAGCACGTCGCCCGATTCGGGGATCACGCCGATGGCCTTCAGCCCCAGCACTTCCTCGACGTCGGCGATGCTGAGCATCTCGCCGGTTTCCACGCGCAGCGGGGTGTAGCGGGTCAGCAGCAGGAAGGCAGGCACGTTCTGGCCGGATTCGGCCTTGTGGGTCTTCGAGTCCAGCAGGCCGATGATGCGGTCGGAGTCGCGCACCGAGGACACTTCCGGGTTCACCACCACCACGGCGCGGTCGGCGAAGTACATCGCCAGGAACGCTCCCTTCTCGATGCCGGCCGGCGAGTCGCAGATGATGTAATCGAAGCCATCGGCGGCCAGGTCCTTCAGGACCTTGCCCACGCCTTCCTGGGTCAGTGCGTCCTTGTCGCGGGTCTGCGAGGCGGCCAACACATACAGGTTGTCGAAGCGCTTGTCCTTGATCAGGGCCTGCTTGAGGGTGGCTTCGCCATGCACGACGTTGACGAAGTCGTACACCACGCGGCGTTCGCACCCCATGATCAGGTCGAGGTTGCGCAGGCCGACGTCGAAGTCGATCACCGCCACCTTCTTGCCGCGCCGCGCCAGGCCACAGGCCAGGCTCGCGCTGGAAGTGGTCTTGCCCACGCCGCCCTTGCCGGAGGTGACTACGATGATTTCAGCCAAAGGACTTCTCCTGGTTCTGCATTAGTTTGGGGCTGCGTCAGTCCAGCGCAGCGATCTTGATCTGGTCCTGTTCCAGCCACACCTGCACGGCCTTGCCGCGCAGGTTGTCCGGAACATCGTCCAGTACCTTGTAGTGGCCTGCAATGGCCACCAGTTCCGCATGGAAATCACGGCAGAAGATGCGTGCCGCGGTGTTGCCCTGGGCCCCTGCCAGCGCGCGGCCGCGCAGGGTGCCGTAGATATGGATGCTGCCATCGGCGATGACCTCGGCGCCGGCGCCGACGGTGGCCATCACGGTCAGGTCGCAGTTCTCCGCGTACAGCTGCTGGCCCGAACGCACGTTGCCCAGCTGCATGCGGCCTGGCTGCGGCGCGGCTGCATCGGCGATCTTGGCCACCGGTGCGGCCGGGGCTGGCTTCGGTTCGGCGCGCGCGGCGCGGCGCGGTTCCGGTGCGGGCGGCGGCGGAGCCGCTTCGGCCTCGGCACGTTCGTACTGGGCGCGGAACTTGGCCAGCAGCGGCAGGCCAAGCTGCTGCGAGAGCAGGTCGACCGCGCTGGTGCCATAAGCCAGCGCCACCGGCAGCACGCCGGCGCTGCGCAGGCCATCGACCAGCGCCTGCGCGGTGGCCACGTCCGGAACCTGGCTCAGGCCGCCGAAATCGAGGATCACCGCCGCGCGGCCGAACAGCTTCGGCGCACGGGTCACGCGCTCGCGCATTTCCTGCACGAGGCGTTCGACATCAAGGGTACGGATGCGAAGGTTGGCGATGCCCACCTGGCCGATCTTCAGTTCACCGGCCTGTTCGTAATCGAAATTCACCGCCACGCTCAGGTCCCCGTCGGCCGCTGTGCCTGCGCCGGCAGCTGCCGGGCGCGTGTCCATGCCACATCCGGCAGCTTGCCGCCGTAGGTCTCCTGGACCCACGGGTAGCTGCACAGTTCCTTGGCCAGCATGCTGGCACGCACATCGACCTGGGCCATGGTGTTCTGGCCCAGCTCGCGGAAGCCGAAGCTGCCGTGGAAGAGCAGGGCGGCATCGGCGCCGTGGTCGAGGAAGACTTCGCAGGTCATCTGCGGGTAGCGCAGCTCGGCAAAGCTCTGCGCGTCGGCATAGAACGCACGGCCGACGCCACCGCCGCGGCGGCGGCTGGCGACCACGATGCGGTCGATGTAGAAGAAGGGGGTGTCCAGCTGCTGCTTGAACCAGGCGAAGTTGCTGCTGTCGTGCTGGCTGTCGCTGCCGAAGCCGATCAGGAAGCCGGCCAGGTTGCCGTCGCGCTCGGCGACGCGGAAATACTCAGCGGTTTCATAGAACAGGCGCAGGCGGGCCGCATCCAGGGGAAGGATGGCCAGGCCAGCGTTGTTGTTCAAAGCCAGGACGGAATCGAGCTCGTGCTCGCGCACGTCGCGGATGACAATCGACATTGTGACTCCGTGGGGTAACGCGGTTGGTCCATCAAGGGACCCTGCGCACGATTATTGCATGCCCGGGGTGGGCTGCGGCATGAACAGGCGACCGGGCAGGCATGACTTCCGTGGGGTGCGATGTGCAGGCCGGGCCCGTAGAGTGCTGGCATGTTGGGAGTCCTCAGCCATACCCGCGTCCTTCGCCTGGCCGGCCTGTTCACCTGGGTCATGGTCGGTCTGCCCCTGGCGTACTCGCAGTTCGAGAACCTGCACAGCCGCGGTGACATGGGCGGCTGGGCGGTCCTGCTGTTCGTCGCTTACCTGTCCTTCGGCACCTCCTATTACTGGCTGACCCGCATCCTGCGCAGCGACAGCCCCACCAGCTGGCTGGACCGCGGCCTGCTGCTGCTGCTGACGATTTCGGCGCTGGGCGTCAGCTTCCTCAGCGGCTCGGGCTTGGGCAGCATCCTGATGATGGTGGCCGCCGGGGTCATCCCGTGGATGCTGTCGGTGCGGCTGGGCGTGCTGTGGCTGCTGGTCAGCCAACTGGCGGTGGCCCCGGTCTACTACTTGCTGCTGCGCTTCCCGTTGTTCGAAGCGGTGATGCAGTCGCTGCTGTACGGCGGCTTTTCCATGTTCATCTTCGTGACCAGCCTGGTTGCCCGGCAGCAGACCGAGGCGCGCGACGAACAGCGCCGGCTCAATTCAGAGCTGCGTGCCACCCGCGCCTTGCTTGCCGAGAGTGCCCGCGTCAATGAGCGCACCCGCATCTCGCGCGAGCTGCATGACCTGCTGGGCCACCAGCTGACCGCGCTGACCCTGAACCTGGAAGTGGCCGGGCACCTGGCCGAAGGGCAGGCGCTGGAGCACGTGAAGCGCTCCCACACCTTGGCCAAACTGCTGCTGGGCAACGTGCGCGAGGTGGTCAGCCAGCTGCGCGAGACCGGCGCGATCGACCTGGCCGCGGCGCTGCGCCCGCTGACCGAGAACGTGCCCTCGCTGGACATCCAGCTGGAGATCGAGGATCCGCTGAACGTGGAGGACCCCCAGCGGGCCCACGTCCTGCTGCGCTGCACGCAGGAGATCATCACCAACGCCGTGCGCCACGCCGGTGCGCGCCACCTGTGGATCAAGGTGTACCGTGAAGCCCCGGACCGGGTGGTGGTGGAGGCCCGCGACGACGGTGTCGGCGCGGACATGGTCAATGTGGGCAATGGCTTGCGCGGCATGCGCGAGCGCCTGCAACAATGTGGTGGCCAGCTGCAGATCGAGACCCGTCCCGGTGAAGGCTTCCGCCTGCGGGCAACGGTGCCGGCAACGGTGCTGGTGGCCGCCCTTACCAAGGTTCCTGAAGGAGTACGTTGATGATTCGCGTCTGCCTGGTCGATGACCAAACCCTGGTGCGGCAGGGAATCCGCTCCCTGCTGGCGCTCGACGATGGCATCGAGGTGGTGGCCGAGGCCGGCGATGGCCGGCAGGCGGTCGAGCTGATCCCGCAGGTGCGCCCCGACGTGGTCCTGATGGACATGCGCATGCCGGTGATGTCCGGACTGGAAGCGCTGCAGGTGCTGTCGCGGCAGGAACAGCTGCCGCCGACCATCATCCTCACCACCTTCGATGACGATCAGCTGGTGCTGGCTGGCCTCAAGGCCGGTGCCAAGGGTTACCTGCTCAAGGATGTGACCCTGGCACAGCTGGTCGGTGCCATCCGTACCGTGGCCGAGGGTGGTTCGCTGGTACAGCCGGCGGTGACCCAGCGCCTGTTGTCGGGCCTGGAGCACATGCGCAACGAGTTCGTCAGCCTGGACCGCCCGGACCCGCTGACCGACCGCGAGACCGAGATCCTGCGGCTGATGGCCAGCGGCTTCTCCAACAAGGAGATCGCCAACTCGCTGGGCGTGGCCGAGGGCACCATCAAGAACCACGTGTCCAACATCCTCTCCAAGCTGGGTGTGCGCGACCGTACGCGCGCGGTACTGAAGGCGTTCGAACTCCAGCTGGTCTGAGGAAAATCGTTTCGGTACAAAGACTTGGGTGGTGGCAGGGGGTTCCGGCCAAGGTGCCCCCCTACTTGCCGGGCAGCGGTATGCGTTACCCTTCGAATTCTTTGTCCATACAAATACGCAGCCGGCAGGGAAACCGGTGCGCCAATCCCGATAAACAATGCCCGCGAAGCCTGCTAGGATTGGCGCTTCGCTTCAATCAACCCGGCCGTGGGATCGGCCCCGGAGACTCTCTGAATGACCCGTATTATCGAGTTCCTGATCGCCTTGGGGATCGTGGCTGGCCTGTTCGTCATCATTGGCGTATGTCTGCCGGGCGAGCGTCACATCACCGAAAGCATCGAGACCAACCGCAAGATGACGATCGTGTACGACACGGTCAGCAGCCTGCGCCGCTTCAAGGACTGGAACCCGCTGGTACTGCGCGATCCCGCCGTTGAACTGAAGCTGTCCGGCCCGGCCTCCGGCAAGGGTGCCACCCTGGACTTCACCTCCAAGGACCTGGGCACCGGCTCCTGGAAGATCACCGACGCCGAAGAGAACAAGCGCGTTGCGATCGCCATCGAAGACGCCACCAAGGGTCACGACAAGGTCACCACCTTCACCCTGGAGCCGACCGGCAAGGGTGGCCGCAACGTGAAGATCACCCAGGACTACTCGGTGAAGTACGGCTTCGACCTGTTCGGCCGTTATGCAGGCCTGTATGTCAGCCGCCAGATCGGCGACGACATCAAGATGGGCCTGTCGCGCATGGCCAACATGCTGGCTACCGTCCCGAACGTCGACTACCGCACGCCGGAAGCCCCGCTGACCGATCTGGCCATCGTCGATGTGCCGGCTGAGGATCTGCTGGTCGTCAACGCCGGTAACGTGGACCGCGGTCAGGACACGATCACCAAGTCCATCAAGGACAACCAGGAGTGGATCAAGCGCGTGATGGAGGCCAATGGCCTTGAAGCCGCCGGTCCGTTCCGCATCATCACCACCGACTTCGGCCAGGAGAAGTACGCCTTCGACATCGCCCAGCCGGTGAAGAAGAAGGGTGCTGAAGGTGCCACCGCTGAAGCCCTGACCGTCAAGATCGACGGTGGCGCTCCGGTGAAGTACGTGCACGTGGCTCCGCACCGCTCGGCACATGCGGCCTACACCGGCCACATGGCGGGTCTGGACGTTGCCCGCAACGGCCTGCGCGCCTGGGCTGTGACCTCCGGCAACGAAGTGATCGACCGTCCGTACGAAACCTGGAAGGATGGCATCGACAAGTCGTTCACCCCGGAAGGTACCTACGACATTTACTGGGCCGTCAAGTAAGCCTCGGCTGACCCATGTAGTGTTGGACACGAAAACGCGCCGCTCATTGCGGCGCGTTTTTTTTCATCTGGCGCCCGGAAAGGGCGCTGTGCAAGGAGCCCCCATGTTCAACCTGGAACGTCGCGCACGTAAGCCTTCCCTGCTGGCCTGCCTTGGTGCGCTGCTGGCGGCGGCCTCGATCGGCCTGTCCGCCTACGCATCGCACGGTGTGGCTGACCCGCTGGCGCAGCAGCACCTGAACATGGCGGCACTGTATGCGTTCGCGCATGGCGCGGTGCTGGTGGCGCTTGGCCCGCGTGCGCAGGGGGCGACCGCGCACCTGGCGCTGTACGTGCTGCTGCTGGGCGTGTTGCTGTTTTCCGGCAGCCTGGTGGGCGGTGCCTTGTGGCAGTGGCCGACGCGGATGGCGCCGATCGGGGGCACCAGCATGATGGCCGGGTGGGTGTTGCTGGCGATCAATGCGTTGAGGCGGTGACTGAGTCGAGGTTGTTTCTTCGATCCATGCTGATGCGATCTGCGCCGTCCATGGGCGTTACTCTTCTTTTCGCGCGAAAAGAAAAGTAACCAAAAGAAACGCGCCGCCGGCCGCGAGCCGGTGCTGCGCACCGGTCCCCTGCGCTCCTCGGCCCGTCGAGGGGCGGTGCGGGAACTCGCTGCGCTCAGACACCCGCACCTCTTCGCCCTCGCCGGACCTGCGGTGCTCGGCTCGCTTGAAGGCGGACCCAACAGCCGCGCGCTGATCCGTTGTAGAGGCTTCGAGCGAAGCGACCGGCTTCTGTCTTTGCCTTCTTGTTCCATCTCGTGGTGGGCGCGCGCGGAATCCGCCCGGACAGCTCCATGAATTTCGCCCTGCGGCCGCCACGAGGGGCTCAGCCGTTGGCCGGCCTCCAGCACCAGTGCCACGGTTCGTAGACGATGCCGTGCGGGTTTTCGCGCGGGTAACTCAGATGGAAGCCGTGCCCGCCGGCATGCGCCTGCAGCCACGCGAACGCGTTGGTGGCTTCGAACGATTCTTCAGCCGGCGCGTCGCCCGGTGTGCCGATGTCCAGCGCGTGGCCGCTGTGGTGTTCGCTGAAACCCGGTGCGGCATTCACCTTCAGGATCTCGGCCACGCTCAAGCCGCGCGCCAGCTTCCGTTCGAAGATGCCCAACTGGTAGGCATGGCTGCGGAAGCCGGAGATGGCATCCAGCGCAATTCCATCCTGTGCCGCGTGCAGTCGCATCCGTCGCCAGCCCTGCGCGGCGCCACGGCGCAGCCACAATGGGCGTGCAAAGCGGTCGCGACCGGCGAAGTGCAGCAGGCACGGCTCGGATTCCAGCGGCAGGCCGCTGTCGTCGGCATAGCGCTGTGCATCCAGGCCAAGCTGCTGCAGGCGCTGCTGCAACCCGGCCAGCGGCAGCCACTGATCTTCCAGTCCGGCGCCGAAGGGCCGTGCAGCCGCGGCATCCAGCAGTGCCAGTGCTTCCTCGACCCCGGGTTCGCGCGGCAGGCGCGGCACCATGGCGTGCACACCCTGCGCCAGTACCACCGCCAGATAGCGGCCATCACGCTTGCGCCGCAGCACCCACTGCGCCTGCGACAGCAGGCGTGCATCCAGGTTGCTGCGTGCGCGCAACAGGTGGGCGGGCCACAGCTCGATGGCCTCGGTATTGATCAGCAGGGGCGCGCGTCGTTGCATCGCCGCAGCTTACTGCCGTGGCGCCGACGCGGCCACCTTGCGCAGCGCATCGAGCAGCGCCTGCGGCCGGTCCACGCTGAGCAGCAGCGTGCTGCCATCACTGACCGGCAGGGCGAGCACACGCGCACGGTCGGTGACCAGGGCGAAGCCCTTGCCGCCTCCCTGCAGGCGAAAGTGGCCCGAGTAGAAGCCCGGCATTGAATAGCCATTGGTTTTGACACGGATGCCGTAGCGGCGGTCACGCTGCAGGTCGACCACCTCGGCCTGGTCCAGCCGCAACTGCGCCACCGGCACCCGCCGCCGGTACATCGTTGAACGCACGTCCAGCACATCGCCGGCCAGTTCCACCCGGCGGCGGAAGAAGGCCGTGCCCAGTCCAATGCCCAGCAGGGCAATCACCAGCAGGCTCCATGCCGCACTGCCGCCCATCCGGAACCAGGGCGGCGACAGCGTTACTTCGATCCAGGGTGCGCTCGCCGGTGCCTTGTACAGCTGCGCATACAGGCAGGCCACGAAGGCAGCCAGCAGCGGCAGCACGATCCAGAGCACGCGCAGCGGCGAGCTCTCGGCCACGTCAAAGGGTTTCGGGTCGCTGCCGCCCATGGTTCAGGCCTCCTTCTTGAACACCAGCATCGCCGGGCGCATCGGCGCCGGGATGATGATGTTGACCAGTTCCCAGCCCAGTTGGCCCTGGCGGCTGAGTTCGGCCTGCACGTCCTCGGGCTTGAGTACACCCATCATGGACGTCTTGACCTCGATGGTCTGGTAGCTCCAGCGCTTGCTCATTCCTTGTCCTCCGGCGATGGCGTGGGTTTCGGCAGGCGTCCTGCCTTGCGCAGGGCGTCGCGCAGTACGTATTCGATCTGCGCGTTGAGGCTGCGCAGCTCGTCGTCAGCCCAGCGCTGTGCCGCGGCCAGGACCTCGGCATTGATGCGCAGCGGATAGGCTTTCTTCTCACTCATGAAAACTCCTGGCGGGGCGGTGGGGCACCCCGTTGCGAGGATGGCTCAGTAAAGCGAACCGGCGTTGACGATCGGTTGGGTGCCGCGGTCCGAGCACAGCACGGTCAGCAGGTTGCTGACCATGTGCGCCTTGCGTTCCTCGTCCAGTTCAACCACGCCGTTCTTCTGCAGTTCGGCCAGGGCCATTTCGACCATGCCGACTGCACCGGCCACGATGCGCGTGCGAGCGGCGATCACCGCGTTGGCCTGCTGACGCTGCAGCATGGCCTGGGCAATTTCAGCGGCGTAGGCCAGGTGGCTGATGCGTGCGTCGATCACCTGCACGCCGGCGTCGGCCAGACGCTCGGCCAGCTCGTTCTTCAGGTGCTGGGAGATCTCGCTGGCGTGGCTGCGCAGGGCCAGCTGGCCATCCTCGTGCTGGTCGTAGGGATAGCTGGTGGCCATCGCGCGCAGCGCGGATTCGGACTGGATGTGCACGAAGCTCTCGTAGTCGTCCACGTTGTAGACCGCTTCGGAGGCGTCGACCACCTGCCAGACGATCACTGCGGCGATCTCGATGGGGCTGCCGTCCAGCTCGTTGACCTTCAGCTTGCCGCTCTCGAAGTTGCGCACGCGCTGGCTGACCCGGCGCTTGGCATAGAAGGGGTTGTTCCAGCGCAGGCCGTTGTCCTTCACGGTGCCCACGTACTTGCCGAACAGGCTCAGCACCGCCGCCTGGTTGGGCTGGATGGTGTACAGGCCGGCCAGGATGAACACGCCCAGCACCACCAGCAGGGCGCCCAGCAGCATCAGCAACAGATTGGGCGAGCCGGCACTGGCCTTGGCTGCCACTCCCAGTACGAACAGGGCGGCGCCAGCGAGGGCGACGAGCAGGGCGCCGACCAGCGTGCCGAGGCCGTTGAGGGAAGACAGTGACTTCTCTTTCATGGCAGTACGTCCTTGAGGGTTCGAGTTGAAGATATCAAAGTGATATCACTTGTCGACTACCGTTCGTCGGATGCCGTGGCCGGGGCGGTCGGCCAGCTAGAATGCCCACCCGCCTTCACATCGCTGCTGGAACCGCCATGGCCAAGCTTGGAACTCCGTTGTCCCCCTCCGCCACCCGCGTGCTGCTGCTGGGCTCGGGCGAACTCGGCAAGGAGGTGGCCATCGAGCTGCAGCGGCTGGGCGTGGAGGTGATCGCCGCCGATCGCTATGCCGATGCGCCGGCCATGCAGGTCGCGCACCGCTCGCACGTGATCGACATGCTCGACGCGATGGCCCTGCGTGCGCTGATCGCCCAGGAGCAGCCGCACCTGGTGGTGCCGGAGATCGAGGCCATCCACACCGAAACCCTGGTCCAGCTGGAACAGGAACAGGGCCTGCGGGTGATCCCGACCGCGCGCGCTGCGCGCCTGACCATGGACCGCGAAGGCATCCGCCGCCTCGCCGCCGAGACCCTGGGCCTGCCGACCTCGCCGTACCGCTTCGTCGATACCGAGGCCGAATACCGTGCTGCCGTGGCCGCCATCGGCCTGCCGTGCGTGGTCAAGCCGGTGATGTCGTCCTCGGGCAAGGGCCAGAGCACCCTGCGCAGCGAGGCGGACATCGCCCCGGCGTGGGAGTACGCGCAGACCGGTGGCCGTGCCGGTGCCGGCCGCTGCATCGTCGAAGGCTTCATCGATTTCGATTACGAGATCACCCTGCTGACCGTGCGCCATGCCGGCGGCACCTCGTTCTGCGCGCCGATCGGCCATCTGCAGAAGGATGGTGATTACCGCGAAAGCTGGCAGCCGCAGCCGATGTCGAGCGCCGCGCTGGCGCGTGCCGAAGAGATTTCGCGCGCGATCACCGACGACCTTGGCGGCTGGGGCCTGTTCGGCGTCGAGCTGTTCGTGAAGGGTGATGAGGTGTGGTTCAGCGAAGTGTCGCCGCGCCCGCACGACACCGGCCTGGTGACGCTGGTATCGCAGGAACTGAGCGAATTCGCGCTGCATGCGCGCGCCATCCTTGGCCTGCCGATTCCGGTGATCCGCCAGAGCGGCCCGTCGGCATCGTGCGCATTGCTGGCACACGGCGAGGGCGTGCCGTACTTCAACAACGTCGCCGCCGCGCTGCAGGTGCCGGACACCGCCGTGCGCCTGTTCGGCAAGCCGAGCGTGCACGGTCATCGTCGCGTGGGCGTGACCCTGGCGCGCGCGGAAACCATCGACGAAGCACGCGCCATCGCGCGTGATGCCGCCGAAGCCATCGGCGTCGAACTGCGCCCCTGAAAAAGGAGCGACGACCAACGGTCGTCGCCTACCGAAACCCGGTGGGTACCGACCGTTGGTCGGTACGCTGCTCTACCGCACGTCCACCCACACCAGATGATGGTCGCTGCCGTCGGCGATCTTCGCTTCCGGGCTTTCATTGGCTGGCCAGAAGATGCCGCTGCCGACGTATTCGAAACCGGTCGAGGGCAGTACGTAGTCCAGGCGCATGGTGCCGGACTTCGGGCCGAAATCGCCGGTGGCGTGGAACGGTGCGCCCTTGCGCTCGATGCCCTTGGCCGCATAGGCCAGGCTGGTCTGCTCGCCGCCGACGCTGCGCGGGGTGGGGTAGCGCAGCACGCGGGCGTTCTCGATCAGTTCGACGATCGCCTCATGGCGGCCATCGCCATCGACCGGGTCATTGTTGAGGTCGCCGAGGATCACGAAGCGCGCGTCCTGCGCCAGGCCGCCGCACTGGCCCTTGTCGTCGCACAGCCACGGCTTGTCACCCTTGGACAGGTATTCCTGCCACAGGCGCAGTTCGTCGTGATTGCGCGCTGCGTTGCGCTTCTCCGGACCGTCGAACACCGGCGGGGTCGGGTGCGAGACCAGCGCATGCACCACGCCGGCCGGGGTCTTCACCGGCACGTCCCAATGCGACTTCGACGACAGGCGCAGCTGCGACCACACGTGGTCGTTGTAGAAGCTCTGGCCGGTACGTGGATCGACCGGGCGGATCGCGCCGGGCATCGCGCTCCACTTCAACAGCTGGAAGCTGCGCACCTTGGCTTCGTCGATCGGATAGCGCGACAGCACCAGCATGCCGTACTGGCCCGGGTGCAGGCCGTAGCCCCATGCATCGTTGCCACGGCTGCGGCCTTCGCCACCGACCACGCCGTTGTTGTCCAGGTCCAGCCCGCTGGGCACGCCGGTATTGACCGGTGCCAGGTAGCGGTAGGCGAAGTGCAGCGGCTTGTCGCCGCCGGGCTGGGCCACTTCCAGGTAGCGCTTCTGGAACAGGTCGGCGGCGCGATGGGCGTCGTCGAAATCGAATTCGTTCAGCAGCACCAGGTCCGGGCGCACCTGCTGCAGCACCGCGGCGATCTTGCGCGCGTGCTCGCTGTCGCCTTCCAGTTCCTTGATCAGGCCACCGGCGTCGTCGGAGTACAGCGAGGTGTTGTAGGTGGCCAGGCGCAGCGCTGCGGACGGCTTTTCGGTCATCGCGGGGGACGTGGCGAAGGCAGGGGCGGTGGCGCCGCAGAGCAGGGCCAGGGCGAGGATCAGGGGATGGCGGCGGGTCATGTTCATGGGCCGTATTGTGCACCCGGCCCGGTGTCAGCGGTTTGTCAGCGCCCGTCCAGATCATTGTCGAAATCGTGCCAGCGGCGGCCATCGTAGGCTTCCAGCGGATGGAAGCGACGTTTGTAGTCCATCTTCTGGTGGCCGCGGATCCAGTAGCCCAGATACACGTGCGGCAGCCCCTCGCGGCGCGCCCATTCGATCTGCTGCAGGATTGCGAAGGTGCCCAGCCCGCGCGCGGCGTGGTCCGGGTCGAAGAAGGTGTAGACCGCCGACAGGCCGTGCTCGGTGACGTCGGTCACCGCCACCCCCAGCAGCTGGCTGGGCTGGCCGTCGTCGCCGGGCAGGCGCATTTCCATGAAGCGTGTGTGCGACCAGCTGCCGATCAGGAACTGCTCGAACTCGTGCGGGCCGTGATCGTCCATGCCGCCATTGGCGTGACGGTGGGTGAGGTAGCGGTGGTACAGCGCGAACAGGTCGTCGCGGGCGGTGGCGGCGGTGATCCGCACCTCCAGGTCGGCATTGCGGGCGGCGCAGCGGCGCTGGCTGCGGTCCGGAGCGAAGCGGGCCACCGGGATGCGCACCGCCACGCAGGCCTGGCAGTGGGCGCAATGCGGCCGGTAGACCAGGTCGCCGCTGCGGCGGAAGCCCCAGCTCAGTGCCAGCGGATAGAGCGCACCGAGGCGGCGGTCGTTCGGGTCCAGCACCAGGTCGCGTGCCACCCGGTCCGACCAGTACCCGCAGGGGTGCTCGCCGGTCTGGAAAAGTCGCAGTTCGTCGTCTCTGTCGCCATGTATCGCCATGGGCACAGCATAGCCCCAGGTTGTCGCAGTGGCGGCGACTGTCCGGCGGATGAATGGAATCGGCAGTAGCGTCAACCGACGTCGCGCCCGGGCGTTGTTGTCCCCCGAGGGTGAAGTGATCACCCCGACGCTGTTCCCATCCCCAGGAGTGACCTCATGATCCGTACCCCCCTGCTGCTGGCCCTGCTGCTCGGCACCTCCGCTTCCGGTATCGCGCTGGCCGCCGACACCCCGACCACGCCCGCGCCGCGCCCGGCCAGGCTGGACACCAACGGCGACGGCGTCATCGACCGCAGCGAGGCCGCCGCCAACCCGCGCCTGGCCGCGAAGTTCGACGAGCTGGACAAGAACAAGGACGGCAAGCTCTCGCGCGATGAGCTGCCGCGCTGGCAGCATGGGCGACGTGGCCACGGCGGTGAGCGCTGGGCCAAGCTGGACGTCAACAAGGACGGCCGCATCAGCCGCGAGGAAGCCAAGGCCGATCCGCGCCTGGCCGCGCGCTTCGACCAGCTTGATCTGAACAAGGACGGCTACCTGGACAAAGCCGACCGCGAGCTGCGCATGAAGCAGCATCGTGATGCCTGGTTCGCTGCCGCCGACACCAACAAGGACGGCCAGCTGAGCAAGGCCGAGTTCGACGCCGCCAAGGGCCCGATGCATGGTGGCCCGCGCCATGGCGGTTCGCGTGATGGCGCTGCGCCGAAGCCGCAGCGCTGAGGTTCAATGCAGTGATTGATGACAACGCCGGCATACTGCCGGCGTTGTCCGTTACACGTTTCCGTTGCGCATCAGCGCATATACCACCAGGCCGATCACGAATACGTTCGCCCCGATGATGCCGGTGCGCCCGTACACCGATTCGTATTTCCAGTTGGTTCCGCTGCGGCCGCGCCGCGCTGAATCGCGCGCGATCATGGGTGCCATCACGCGCTGCAGCGGCACCAGGCACTGGTAGTTCACCGTACCCAGGCCGATGACGAGAATCGCAAGTTGCAGCCAGATTGGCACCTGCAGCATCAGCGAGATCAGCAGGCTGGTGCAGACGACCATCGCGGTGAACGTATTGAGGTGCACGAAGCGTCGCACTGCTGTTCGTTCCTGCTGGGTGTCTGCGAAGCGCAGCAGGAAGCGGCCACCCAGGTAGCTGCCGATGATGCCGCCGATGACGCCACCGGCAACCGTGGCCCAGTCGCTGGCGGGAATCAGGTGCAGCTGGCTGGCGGCGGCCGTCAGTGAACCCATGGCTGCCCCGCCTGCGGCACTGACGCCGCCCAGGCCCAGCTTGCTGCCGCCCACGCCGACACCGGTGCCGAGCAGGATCGCTGCGCTGGCCGTGCCGGGCGCGGCCACCAGTACCATCGAAACCACCGCCGTAGCGAATGCGGCGCTCGGCGCGCTGCTGCGCGCGAACTCACCGAAGCGCTGCAGCAGGCCATCGCGCACCAGGGCACGTGCACGTGACAGGCGCTTGCGCACGGCCGCATCGCTGAGCCCGAGCAGGTCGGCGACCTGTTGCGAGCGCTGCCCTTCGCGGTAGTACAGCAGCAGGACTTCGCGGCTGTCGGCCGGCAACGCGGAGATGATGTCCTCGGCGGCGATCTCTTCTTCCACCCGCTGCAGGCGGTCGGCCGCGCCCGGTGAAGGGTCGGCGGCCATGCCCATCGCCACCTCGGCGGCCTCGCCGGTCAGCGGCCGGCCACGTTGTGCACGCAGCCAGTCGCGGGCCAGGTTGCGGGTGATCTGCCGCAGCCAGGGTAGGAAGCTGGTCGCGCTGCGCAGCTGGTGCAGCTGCTGCCAGCCCTTGACGAAGGCTTCCTGGGCGATGTCCTCGCTGGCCTGGCGGTCGCGGGTGATGGCCAGAGCGATGGCGGTGACCGTGTTCTGGCAGGCCAGCACGATACGGCCATAGGCGTGCTGGCAACCGCTGGCGGCGGCCGGCAGTTCGCGTTCCAGGGTCTGGTCGATCGATGCGGCGAACGTCGTCATGGCGGCGGCTCTCCTGCTGGGATTGTGTCCCATGACGGAGCCGCGCGCCCAATGTGACCGACTTTCTGTGCGGTAGTGCCGGCCGCTGGCCGGCCACCTCATGCCAAGAAAGGGGACGGAGGGGATTAAGTCGTTTGTGCCTCAAACGACTTAATCCCCTCCGTCCCCTTTTTGTGGCTGCCGGCCAGCGGCCGGCACTACCCGTGCGTCATTTCGACGGCTGGATGCGGACCCGCACTTCTTCCTCTTCCGGCGCGGCCTGCGGTGCCGGCTGTGCCTGCTGCGGCTGGGCCTGCGGGGCAGGGGCCGGTGCGACCGGTGCCGGGGCACCACGATGGCGCAGGCCGATCACCAGCGCCACGCCGGCGATCACCACCAGCAGGGCGATGCGGATGCGCCAGGCCCAGCTGCGGCCGCCGCTGCCCGGTTCCGGCGCGTCGCGGAAGGCGAACTCGGCGGTCGGGTGGTCGCGACGGGTGGTGTCGAGCAGGCGCGCCTCGCGCAGGATTTCACGCGCGCGCGGCTGGTCGTCGGCGCGCACGATCCACACCGCCGGATAGGCGTTGGCGTTGCCCAGGTCGGTATAGCTGAACTGACCGCGGCGGCGGGTCTTGTACGAGCGCCCGTTGGTCACCTTGACGTCGATGCCATGCTCGCGCAGGAGCTCGGCCACGCCTTCGACGGTTTCCACGCGCTGGCTGCTGAAGATCTGGCGCATGGGGTTACTCCTTGGCTGGCACGGCAGCGGCCGCGGCCTGGTCGGGAACGACGCGGATCAGGCCTTCCTGCGCGGTGCTGGCCACCAGCACGCCATTGCGGGTGAAGAACTGGCCGCGGGCCAGGCCGCGCGAATCCTGCGCGCTGGGGCTGTCCAGCGAATACAGCAGCCAGTCGTCGGCGCGGAACGGGCGGTGGAACCAGATCGCGTGGTCGAGCGAGGCCATCTGCACGTGCGGGTGGTAGTAGCTGATACCGTGCGGGAAGGTCGCCGTGCCCAGCAGGTGGAAGTCGGAGGCGTAAGCCAGCAGCGCCTGGTGCAGCTCCGGCGCATCGCCCACCGGTTCGCTCAGGCGCAGCCACACCTGGTGGTAGGGCGGGCGCTTGGGTGGGTTCAGTTCGTCGCGCGGGTACACGTGGCGGAACTCGAACGGGCCACCGCGCGACAGCCAGCGCTGCACCTTGATCGGCAGGCGTTCGAGCACTTCCGCCGGCAGCGGACGATTCGGCTCGATGTCTTCCGGCTGTGGCACTTCGGGCATCTTGTGCTGGTGCTCGGCGCCGGTCTCGGCCTGCTGGAACGAGGCCGCGCAGAAGAAGATCACCTTGCCGTGCTGGATCGCGGTGACCCGGCGCACCGAGAAGCTGCCGCCGTCGCGGGTACGGTCCACGTCGTAGACGATCGGGTGGTCGATGTTGCCGGCGCGCAGGAAATAGGCGTGCAGTGAGTGCACGTGGCGGCCATTGTCGACCGTGGCCTGCGCTGCGGCCAGCGCCTGGCCCAGCACCTGCCCGCCGAACACGTACTTGGTGCCGATGTCGCGGCTCTGCCCGCGGAACAGGTTGTCCTCCAGACGCTCCAGCGTGAGCAGGTCGATCAGCTCGGAGACGACGGGTTCGGGCGTGTCGTTCAAGGGGGGGCGGCCACAGCAGTGAAGAGGCCCCGATTATACCGGTGCAGGCCAGCCCATCATCGGTAGTGCCGGCCGCTGGCCGGCAGCCACAGGCGTCCCGGAAGGATTGCCTGGTTGCCGGCCAGCGGCCGGCACTACCGTTTACTTGCCCAGCCGGGCTACCAGTGCCTGCAGGGCGTTCTGTGCGTCCGGGGCGAACCAGGCCTCGACGAAGCGGTCCAGCTGGATCAGGTCCGGGTGCAGCGCCTCATGCAGGTCGGCACGGGCAATCGCGCGGGTCAGCAGCATCGGCTGGCGCGGCTGCTTGAGCAGGTTCTGCAGCCAAGCGATGGCGCGTGCCACCACCAGGTCTCCCTCGGCCAGCTCATCCACCAGGCCGATCTGCAGCGCCTGTTCGGCCGGCACCAGCGAACCGGTGGTCAGCAGCACACCGGCGCGGTGCACGCCCACCGCACGGCGCAGCAGGCGCTGGATGCCCTCCGGCGCAATCAGGCCGACCTGCACCTCGTTCAGGCCGATGGCATACGGCCGCGACGGATCGGCGCTGCGCGCCATCACCCGGTAGTCGCAGCACAGGGCCAGCACGCAGCCACCCGCCGGGGCGTGGCCGGTGATCGCCGCGACCACCGGAATGCGGCTCTCGGCCAACGTGCGCACGGCGCCAAAGAAGGCGTTCCAGGTGTCCAACAACTTGTGCTTGTCATCGCCATGCGAGAGCAGGTGCGGCACGTCCATGCCGCCGGTGAAGACGCGCTCGCTGCCCGACAGCACGATGCCATGCGCGTCTTCGGCCATGGCCAGCTCGATGGCATGGATCAACTGCCGGCACAGTTCGGTGTCCAGTGCGTTGACCGGCGGCCGTGCCAGGCGCAGTTCGCGGATGGGGCCATGGTTGATCACCTCGATGAGCGTCGTCATGCTGCGGTCTCGTTGCGAAGAAGGAACCTGGGCGATGATAACCAAACCATTCGTTGGCGTACTGTGGGTCCTGTGTGCGACCGCAGCATCGGCCTCGGCCGCCGAACCGGCGTGCGTCACGGTGGAGCAGGGCTGGGCGCGGTTGCCTCCGAATCCGGCAATGCCGATGACCGCCGGCTACGGCGTCATCCACAATCGCTGCAGTATGGCGGTGGCGATCACCGGCGCGACCAGCAGCAGCTTCGGTGATGTGTCGCTGCACGAGACCACGATTGTCGACGGGGTCAGCCGGATGCGCGCGATCGAGCGCCTGCCGCTGGCAGCCGGCGCGCGTGCCGAGCTCAAGCCCGGCGGCCTGCACCTGATGCTGATGCAGGGCAAGGGCGCGCTGAAGGAAGGGCAGGTGCTGCCGCTGCGGCTGCAGCTGGAAGGGGGGGGTGAAGCGAGCGCGACGCTGACCGTGCGCAAGGCTGCGAAATGACGGTCGGGTAGTGCCGGCCGCTGGCCGGCAGCACGGGCAATGCCGGCCAGCGGCCGGCACTACCAAACAGGCTTACGACCAGTCGTAAGAGAACAGCACCGTGCGGCTGACCGGCTCGTACAGCATCACGATCGCGTCGGCACCGGTGGCGCACCAGTTGTAGCCGGCTACGTCGGCCACGGCGAAGAATTTGTTGCCATCGCGGGTGATGATCACCGTTTCGGCATCGTCCGCAGCATTGGGGTCATCGGCCGCCTCGGTGAAGCCCAGTTCGAAGGCTGCGGGAATCTCCGCGGTCTCGGTCCAGTTGCCGAAACCAATGGGGCCACCCAGCGTATCCAGATAATCGCGCTCGCTGGCCTCACCCTTGCCGTAGCGCGAGTAGCAGGCGAGACGGCCGTGCGTGGCATGGTAGTCGCGGGCCTTGGCGTAGCTCTCGCGCATCTGCGCGATGTGTTCCTGTGCGTCCTTGTCCTGTACCGCATCGCCGATGAAATAGCCCTCGTTGCCGAGGAAGCGCATCTGGTTGCCGGCGGTCAGTTCGAAGGCGATCCAGTTGGTGCCGGTGAAATCGTTGTGGTGTTCTTCGGTGGTCTCGCCGATGCAGCCGTCGTACGGCTCGATCGGGCACAGCATCGTTGCCACCTGGCCAGCCAGTTCCGGGCGCAGCACGCCCAGGTCGATCTTCAGCAGCGGCAGCAGGTGCTGGCCGAGCCAGGCCTGGTCGGCGGGAAAGACGTCGGTGGGGAAGGGGACCATGCCGGGCAGCAGGTCGCGCAGTTCGGTCTTGTGGATCATGTCAGTCCTTTGATCAGTGTCGGTCGTGCCGGCCGCTGGCCGGCAACCTCATTGCAGCCAATGCGTGCCGACCAAGGTCGGCACCCACCAGGGCGCGTCAGGTAGAGGCGCTGCGGATCGCCTCCGGCAGCGGTGCGCTCTTGCCGGTCTGGGTATCCATCCAGACCACCACCACGTTGCCATCGGAATACAGCTTCGAATCGTCCTGCTGATCGACGATGCGGTGGCCGATGGTCACGCTGCTGTTGCCCAGGCGCTCGACCAACAGCTCGACCAGGATGTCGTTGGGCCACACGATCGGCAGCCGATAGTTGACGTTGGTCGCGGCCACCACCGGGGCGATGCGGTCGGTCATCGACACGCCGTCCACGCCCAGCATCCAGCGCACGCGCGCTTCCTCCAGGTAGGAAATGTACTTGGCGTTGTTGACGTGGCCCATGCTGTCCATGTCACGCCAGCGCACGCTGATCGGGATGCGGGCCAGGATCTTGTGTTCGCTGCTCATCAGGCGTCCTTCTTCTTGGTCGTGCTCTTGCTGGCCTTGCCGGTGCTCTTGGCAGCCACCGCCTTCTTCGCCACCTTGGCCGGCTTCTCAGGCTTCACCTTGCGCGGCGGGCGGGCATCGGGCTTGTTGGCCACGGCGGCCGGCTGTTCCGGGCGCGCGCTGGTGGACGGCAGCATGCGGGCCAGGAACTGGCCGGTGTACGACTGCGGGCAGGCCGCCACGTCTTCCGGCGTGCCGGTGACCAGGATGGTGCCACCGCGATGCCCGCCTTCCGGGCCCAGATCGACGATCCAGTCGGCGGTCTTGATCACGTCCAGGTTGTGCTCGATCACCACCACCGTGTTGCCCTCGTCGCGCAGCTTGTGCAGCACGCCCAGCAGTGCTTCGATGTCGTGGAAGTGCAGGCCGGTGGTCGGCTCGTCGAGGATGTACAGGGTGCGGCCGGTATCGCGGCGTGACAGTTCCTTGGACAGCTTCACGCGCTGCGCTTCGCCACCAGACAGCGTGGTCGCGCTCTGGCCCAGCTTGATGTAGCTCAGGCCGACGTCGACCAGCGTTTCCAGCTTGCGCGCGATCGACGGCACCGGCTCGAACAGCTTCAGCGCATCCTCGACGGTCATTTCCAGCACGTCGTTGATGTTGAAGCCCTTGTACAGGATCTCCAGCGTTTCGCGGTTGTAGCGCTTGCCATGGCAGACATCGCACGGCACGTACACGTCCGGCAGGAAGTGCATCTCGACCTTGATCAGGCCGTCGCCCTGGCAGGCTTCGCAGCGGCCGCCGCGCACGTTGAAGCTGAAGCGGCCCGGCGAATAGCCACGCGCGCGCGCTTCAGGCACCTGTGCGAACAGTTCGCGCAGTGGAGTGAACAGGCCGGTGTAAGTGGCGGGGTTGGAACGCGGGGTGCGGCCGATCGGCGACTGGTCGATGTCCACCACCTTGTCGAACAGGTCCAGGCCATCGATCTCCTTGTACGGGGCGATCGGGTGCGAGGAACCGTTGATCTCGTTGGCGGCCAGCGAGAACAGGGTGTCGTTGATCAGGGTCGACTTGCCCGAGCCGGACACGCCGGTCACGCAGGTCAGCAGGCCCGACGGAATCGCCAGGTCCACGCCCTTCAGGTTGTTGCCGCTGGCCCCGCGCAGGTGCAGGGTCATCTTCGGGTTCGGTTTGTGCCGGCGCGCCGGAATCTCGATCGCGCGCTTGCCGGACAGGTACTGGCCGGTCAGCGAGCGCGGGGCTTCCAGGATGTCCTGCAGGGTGCCCTGGCCGACGATCTCGCCGCCATGAACGCCCGCGCCCGGGCCGATGTCCAGCACATAGTCGGCCAGACGGATCGCATCCTCGTCATGCTCCACCACGATCACCGTGTTGCCCAGGTCGCGCAGGCGGGTGAGGGTGCCGAGCAGGCGTTCGTTGTCGCGCTGGTGCAGGCCGATGGACGGCTCGTCGAGCACGTACATCACGCCGACCAGGCCGGCGCCGATCTGGCTGGCCAGGCGGATGCGCTGTGCCTCGCCACCGGACAGGGTGTCGGCCTTGCGCTCCAGGGTCAGGTAATCCAGGCCCACATCGACCAGGAAGCCGAGGCGTTCGCCGATTTCCTTGACGATCTTCGCAGCGATTTCGCCACGCCAGCCCGGCAGGCTCAGCTCGCTGAAGAACTTCAGCGCCTCGTCGATCGGCAGCACCACCAGGTCCGGCAGCGGGCGGTCGGCCACGAACACGTTGCGAGCCGCCTTGTTCAGGCGGGCGCCATGGCATTCCGGGCACGGCTGCTCGCTGATGTACTTGGACAGTTCTTCGCGCACCGCCGGCGACTCGGTTTCCTTGTAGCGGCGTTCGAGGTTGGGAATGATGCCCTCGAAGCGGTGCTTGCGCTGGGTGCGGCCACCGGCTTCGGTGAAGTAGGTGAAGGTGATCGCTTCGTCGCCGCTGCCGTACAGCACGGCCTGCTGCACCTTGGCCGGCAGCGAGTTCCACGCCGCGTCGACGTCGAACCGGTAGTGCTTGGCCAGCGAAGCGATCAGCTGGAAGTAGTAGGCATTGCGGCGATCCCAGCCGCGCACCGCACCGGCGGCCAGCGACAGTTCGGGATGCACCACCACGCGCGAGGGGTCGAAGAACTCGGCCATGCCCAGGCCATCGCAGCCGGGGCAGGCGCCCATCGGTGCGTTGAACGAGAACAGGCGCGGTTCCAGCTCCGGCAGCGAGTAATCGCAGACCGGGCAGGAATACTTGGAGGAGAACAGCGTCGGCGCGGTTCCGGTGTTGTCCAGGCTCTGCACCGAGGCCATGCCGTCGCCCAGCTTCAGCGCGGTCTCGAAGCTCTCGGCCAGGCGCTGCTTGATGTCCTCGCGCGGGCGGAAGCGGTCGATCACCGCCTCGATGGTGTGCTTCTGGCGCAGTGCCAGCGGCGGCACCGCGTCGATCTCATGCAGCTCGCCGTCCACGCGCACACGGACGAAGCCCTGCGCACGCAGCTGGTCGAACACCTGCGCATGCTCGCCCTTGCGGTCGCGGATGACCGGCGCCAGCAGCATGTAGCGCTGTTCCGGGTCCAGCGTCAGCACCTGGTCGACCATCTGGCTGACCGTCTGCGCTTCCAGCGGATAGCCGTGGTCCGGGCAGCGCGGGGTGCCGACGCGGGCGTACAGCAGGCGCAGGTAGTCGTAGATCTCGGTGATCGTGCCGACGGTCGAACGCGGGTTGTGCGAGGTCGACTTCTGCTCGATCGAGATGGCCGGGGACAGGCCTTCGATGTGGTCCAGGTCCGGCTTTTCCATCACGCTCAGGAACTGGCGCGCATAGGCCGACAACGACTCGACATAGCGGCGCTGGCCTTCTGCATAGATGGTGTCGAACGCCAGCGAGGACTTGCCCGAGCCGGACAGGCCGGTGATCACGATCAGCTTGTCGCGGGGCAGGTCGAGGTCGAGGTTCTTCAGGTTGTGCGTCCGCGCGCCGCGGATGCGGATGAAATCCATCGCCATGGGGGATCCGGTTGTGGGGGCGTTGGCTGGGTGCCGGGCCAGCAGGGAACGGCAATCGGTCAGCCTACCGAGGTGACCAGATGGGGGCAATGGGCGACAATGCCAGCCCGGTGTCTCACCTTGTGAGACAGGCCGTCAGCCAGGGGTCAGATCCCTTTTCACGGCGTGAAAATGCTTCTGACCCCTTTCCGGTGCCGTCTCCTTCGACGTTCAGGGGTTGACTTGACCCGCCCCCGCTGATCTGCGTACAATTCCGCTCCTGTCCGCCCTCGATGGCGGCAGCTCAGACCACAATAACTACAGAGGAAGGCCTGGTCATGTACGCAGTACTGGTCACCGGCGGTAAGCAATACCGCGTGGCGCAGGGCGAAAAGCTCCGCATTGAAAAGCTCGAAGTCGAAGTCGGCAGCGAGATCAAGTTTGACAACATCCTGATGCTGGGTGACAGCGACGGCGTGAAGCTGGGCGATGCGCTGAAGGGCGCTGCCGTCACCGCCAAGGTCCTGTCCCAGGGTCGTGCTGACAAGGTCCGGATCATCAAGTTCCGTCGCCGCAAGCACCACATGAAGCGTCAGGGTCACCGTCAGTACTACACCGAAATCGAGATCACCGGCATCGCCGGCTAAGCATCAGGAGAAGCAGTCATGGCACATAAAAAGGGCGTAGGCTCCTCGCGCAACGGTCGCGACTCCAACCCGAAGTACCTGGGCGTCAAGATCTTCGGCGGCCAGGCCATCGAAGCCGGCAACATCATCGTGCGTCAGCGCGGCACCCAGTTCCACCCGGGCACCGGCGTTGGCCTGGGCCGTGACCACACCCTGTTCGCCCTCGTGGACGGCAAGGTGGAGTTCTCGGTCAAGGGCGCCAAGAAGCGTCGCACCGTCAGCATCGTCTCGGCCGACGCCTGATCCAGGCATCGCCGGCGCCCGTGCCTCGGCATGGGGGTGCTGCATGAAGAGCCCCGCTTCGGCGGGGCTTTTCGTTAGAGTGGAATCAAGACCGGCCAGGCCGGGCTGCCGGCCATCGGCAGGCATAACATTCAAGGTGGCGGCCGGCAGGCCGCGCCCATCGCAGGCATCGAAACAATGAAACTGGTAGACGAAGCAGAAATCGAAGTGTTCGCCGGCAACGGCGGCAACGGCTGCATTGGCTTCCGTCGCGAGAAGTTCATTCCGCTCGGCGGCCCGGACGGCGGCGACGGCGGTGCGGGCGGCAGCGTGTACATCCGCGCCGACGAAAACCTGAATACCCTGGTCGACTTCCGCCATGACCGCATCTTCAAGGCGCAGCGTGGCGAGAACGGCATGGGCCGCCAGGCCTACGGCAAGGGCGGCGAAGACCTGACCATCACCGTGCCGGTCGGCACCGTGGTGATCAACGTTGCCACCGATGAAGTCATCGGCGACCTGACCCAGCACGGCGACCGCCTGCTGGTGGCCAAGGGCGGTCGCGGTGGCCTGGGCAACATGCACTTCAAGAGCTCGACCAACCGCTCGCCGCGCCAGGCGCTGCCGGGCGAGCCGGGTGAGGAGCGCACGCTGAAGCTGGAGCTGAAGCTGCTGGCCGACGTCGGCCTGCTGGGCTTCCCCAACGCCGGCAAGAGCACCCTGATCCGTGCCGTTTCGGCGGCGACGCCGAAGGTGGCCGATTACCCGTTCACCACGCTGTACCCGAACCTGGGTGTGGTGAAGGTGGAAAACTACCGCAGCTTCGTGATTGCCGACATCCCGGGCCTGATCGAAGGCGCGGCCGACGGTGCCGGCCTGGGTGCGCAGTTCCTGCGCCACCTGCAGCGCACCCGCCTGCTGCTGCACCTGGTGGACATCTCGCCGATGGAGGGTGGGGTGGAAGGCATTTCTCCGGTCGAGCAGGTGCGCGCCATCGAGCGCGAGCTGGAAAAGCACGATCCGGAACTGCTGCAGAAGCCGCGCTGGCTGGTGCTGAACAAGGCTGACCTGATGTTCGAGGACGAAGCGAAGGCTGCGGCCGAGCAGATCGTCGCCGAGCTGGGCTGGAAGGAGCCGTGGTTCCTGGTCTCCGCGCTGGGCCGCGAAGGCACCTTCCCGATCATGAGCCGGATCATGGCCTTCTTCGATCGCCAGAAGGAAGAAGAGCAGGAAGCCCGTAACGCGCAGTAGAGTCGACTGTCAGTCGACTGACGTTGGCAAAAACCCGGCTTCGGCCGGGTTTTTCATTTTCCGGTAGTGCCGGCCGCTGGCCGGCATTCCTCGGGGTTGCCGGCCAGCGGCCGGCACTACCGGATCGCTGGCAACAAAAAACCCGGCCGGGGCCGGGTTCTTGTCTGCTGCCCGGCCCCGGAGGGCAGGGCGGCAACGCCGGATCAGGCGGCCTTGAGGGCCTTGATGCGGTCGTTCAGGCGGCTCTTGTGGCGAGCAGCCTTGTTCTTGTGGATCAGGCCACGCGCGCTGAAGCGATCCAGGATCGGCTGGGCAACGGCGAAGGCGGCTTCGGCGCCGGCGGCATCGTTGGCGTCCAGCGCCTTGATCACTTTCTTGACAGCGGTGCGCAGCATCGAGCGCTGAGCCACGTTGCGCGCGTTGCGCACGACGGTCTGCTTGGCGCGCTTCTTGGCGGACTTGATATTGGCCACGGTGGTGGTTTCCTGAAAAAATCGGTGTTATGGGAACAGCAAGCTAGCTAGTATGATGGCGTAAGAAATGCACGTCAAGTCGATTGTCAAGAGGGACGCTGAGTGAGTTCACCCAAGTTGTTGCGGGGCCTGCTGTCGTTCAGCAGCATGACCATGGTCTCGCGCGTTCTCGGACTTGTCCGGGACTTCGTGGTGACCACCACGTTCGGCACCAACGCCATCACTGATGCTTTCTGGGTCGCCTTCAGGGTACCCAATTTCCTGCGGCGTTTGTTCGCCGAAGGCTCTTTCGCCACCGCTTTCGTGCCCGTGTTCACGGAAGTGAAGGAGACCCGCAGCCACGCCGAGCTGCGTGAACTGATGGCCCGCACCGCCGGCACCCTGGGCGGGGTGCTGATGCTGGTCACTGCGCTGGCGCTGATCTTCGCGCCGCAGCTGGCCTCGGTCTTCTCCAGTGGCGTTGATACCGATCCGGTCAAGCAGGGCCTGCTGGTTGACCTGTTCCGCCTGACCTTCCCGTTCCTGTTGTTCGTGTCGCTGACCGCCCTGGCCGGCGGCGCGCTGAACAGCTTCCAGCGCTTCGCCATGCCGGCGCTGACCCCGGTCATCCTCAACCTGTGCATGATCGCCGGTGCACTGTGGCTGGCCCCGCGGCTGGGCGGCACCCCGGAGAAACAGATCCTGGCGCTGGGCTGGGCGGTACTGGCTGCCGGCATCCTGCAGCTGCTGTTCCAGCTGCCCTCGCTGAAGGGCATCAACCTGCTGACCCTGCCGCGCTGGGGCTGGAGCCATCCGGGCGTGCGCAAGGTGATGACGCTGATGGTGCCGACCCTGTTCGGCTCCTCGGTGGCGCAGATCAACCTGCTGCTGGACACCGTCATCGCGGCCAAGCTGACCGATGGCTCGCAGTCCTGGCTGTCGCTGGCCGACCGCTTCCTGGAGCTGCCGCTGGGCGTGTTCGGCGTGGCGCTGGGCACGGTGATCCTGCCGGCGCTGGCCCGTCACCACGTCAGCACCGACCGCGAAGGCTTCTCGCGCTCGCTGGACTGGGGCCTGAGGATGACCCTGCTGATCTCGGTGCCGGCCATGCTGGGCCTGCTGCTGCTGGCCGAACCGCTGATCGCGACCATCTTCCAGCACGGCCAGTTCAGTGCCTTCGATACCCGCATGACCGCGCTGTCGGTGTACGGCCTGAGCTTCGGCCTGCCGGCGTTCGCCCTGCTGAAGGTGGTGTTGCCGGCGTTCTACGCACGCCAGGACACCAAGACCCCGGTGCGCGCGGGTGTGGCCGCGCTGGTGGCCAACATGGTGTTCAACTTCGCCCTGCTGGCGGTGCTGTACCAGGTCATGGTGCCGGACGAGCTGAAGGCGCAGGGCGTGATGGCGGCCATCGGCAAGCAGCCGGGCCTGCATCTGGCGCTGGGCATTGCCAGTGCACTGTCCAGTTACCTGAACCTGGGCCTGCTGTGGTACTGGCTGGGCAATACCGACGTCTACCAGCGCCGGCCGGGCTGGGGCGGCTATCTGCTGCGACTGCTGCTGGCCTGTGCGGCCATGGTTGGTGTGCTGTTGGCCCTGCTGCACTGGCTGCCAGGCTTCTCGGCGATGAGCGTGTGGGAGCGGATCGGCAGCCTGTCGCTGCTGGTCGGCGGTGGCGGTGCCACCTACGCGGTAGCCATGCTGGCGATGGGCTTCCGCCCGCGCGATCTGCGTGGGCATTGATCGCGGCTTGTGGCGGCTATACTTCAGGGTTACACCATTGAAGCGGCGGCCCCGGTCGGGCCGGAACGAGAGTTGATGAGCAGGCTGTTCAGAAGCGTCGAGGGCGGGGAGCTGTTCCCCAACGGAAGCGTGGTCTGTATCGGTGCATTCGACGGCCTCCACCTGGGCCATCGTGCGCTGGTCCGCCATGCGGTTGCCCGCGCGCGCGCCTTGGGCGTGGCCGCCGTGGCCGTGGCGTTCGAGCCGCTGCCGCGTGAGTTCTTCGCCCAGGGCACACCGCCGCCGCGGCTGACCCTGGCGCGCAGCAAGGTCGAGATCCTGCGCGAGCTCGGTGTCGATGCGGTCGGCCTGCTGCGATTCGACGCGGCGATGGCAGCGATGCCGGCCGAGACCTTCGTGCGCCAGTTGCTGGTCAAGCGCCTGAGTGCGCGTGAGGTCTGGATCGGCCCCGAGTTCTGCTTCGGCAACCGCCGCCGCGGCGACCTGGCTCTGCTGCAGAAAATGGGTGCCGAACTGGGTTTCACTGCGGGCGAAATTGAAGCGGTCGACCTGCATGGCGAACGCATTTCCAGCACCCGCATCCGCCAGCTGCTGCAGCAGGGCGACTTCGCCCGTGCCAACGATCTGCTGGGTCGTCCGTACGCGATCAGCGGCCGGGTGGTGCGCGGGCGCCAGCTCGGCCGTACGCTGGGCTTCCCCACCGCCAACCTGCGGTTCCCGAAGACCCCGGCACTGTCGGGCATCTACGCGACCTGGGTGCATGGCGTGTTCGACCAGCCGTGGCCGTCGGTGTCCAGCTTCGGCACCCGCCCGACGGTGGAGGGCGTGGAGCCGCTGCTGGAAGCCCACCTGTTCGATTTCCAGGGCGACCTGTACGGGCGCCACATCGATGTGGAGTTCGTCGCCAAGCTGCGCGACGAAGAGAAATTCAATGATCTGGCGGCGCTGACCGACCAGATGCACCGCGACGCCGAACAGGCGCGCGCCATCCTTTCCGAACATAGATTGCGAGCCACTGCGTGAGCCAGGACTACAAGACCACCCTGAACCTGCCAGCCACCGAATTCCCGATGCGCGGCGACCTGCCCAAGCGCGAGCCGGGCATTCTGGCGCGGTGGGAAGCGCAGGGGCTCTACCAGCAGCTGCGCGACAACGCCGCCGGCCGCCCGCTGTTCGTGCTGCACGATGGCCCGCCGTACGCCAACGGCCGCATCCACCTGGGCCACGCGGTCAACAAGATCCTGAAGGACATCATCGTCAAGTCGCGCTACCTGGCCGGCTTCGATGCGCCCTACGTGCCGGGCTGGGACTGCCATGGCCTGCCGATCGAGATCGCGGTGGAAAAGAAGTGGGGCAAGGTCGGCACCAAGCTCGACGCCGTCGAATTCCGCCAGAAGTGCCGCGAGTTCGCCGAAGAGCAGATCAATATCCAGCGCGTGGACTTCAAGCGGCTGGGCGTGACCGGTGACTGGGACAACCCGTACAAGACCCTGAGCTTCGACTTCGAAGCCAACGAGATCCGTGCGCTGTCCAAGGTTGTGGCCAACGGCCACCTGGTGCGTGGCGCCAAGCCGGTGTACTGGTGCTTCGACTGTGGCTCGGCGCTGGCCGAGGCCGAGATCGAGTACCAGGAAAAGGAATCGCCGGCGATCGACGTGGCCTACGCCGCACGCGATGCGCAGGCCATCGGCCAGGCGTTCGGCGTGAGCGTGCCGGCCGACGTGGAAGTGGCCGTACCGATCTGGACCACCACCCCGTGGACGCTGCCGGCCTCGCTGGCGGTGTCGCTGGGCGCGGAGATCACCTACGTGCTGGCCGAAGGCCCGGCGCACAACGGCAAGCGCCGTTGGCTGGTGCTGGCTGCGGCGCTGGCCGAGCGCGCGCTGCAGCGCTATGGCGTCGAAAACCTGGTGCTGCACGGTGAAACCACCGGTGCGGCGCTGGAGAACCAGCTGCTGGCGCACCCGTTCTACCCGGAGCGCGAGATCCTGGTGCTCAACGGCGACCACGTCTCCGACGAGGACGGTACCGGTGCGGTGCACACCGCTCCCGGCCACGGCCAGGAAGACTTCGTGGTCAGCCAGAAGTACGGCCTGCTGGACAAGTACAACGCCGGCCAGGTGACCCCGATCGACGGCCGTGGCGTGTACCTGGAATCGACCCCGCCGGCCGGTGACGTGGTGCTGGCTGGCCAGCACCTGTGGAAGGCGCAGGAGGCCATCGTCGGCGTGCTGCGCGACAACGGTTCGCTGCTGGCCTTCCATCCGATCCGCCACAGCTACCCGCACTGCTGGCGCCACAAGACGCCGGTGGTGTTCCGCGCCACCCCGCAGTGGTTCATCTCGATGGACAAGGCCAACCTGCGCAACGATGCGCTGGCCGCCATCGACACCGTCGGCTGGTTCCCGACCTGGGGCAAGGCGCGCATCCAGAGCATGGTCGACGGCCGTCCGGACTGGACCATCTCGCGCCAGCGTACCTGGGGTGTGCCGATCGCCCTGTTCACCCATCGGCAGACCGGCGAGATCCACCCGCGTTCGGTGGAGCTGATGCAGCAGGTCGCCGACCGCGTCGAAGCCGAGGGCATCGACGTGTGGTATTCGCTGGATGCTGCCGAACTGCTGGGTGCCGAAGCGGCCGACTACGAGAAGGTCACCGACATCCTCGACGTCTGGTTCGATTCGGGCGTGACCCATGAGGGCGTGCTTGCCGCGCGTGGCTTCGGCAAGCCGGCCGACCTGTACCTGGAAGGTTCCGACCAGCACCGCGGCTGGTTCCAGTCCTCGCTGCTGACCGGCGTGGCGATCGACAAGCGCGCCCCGTACAAGCAGTGCCTGACCCACGGCTTCACCGTGGACGAGCACGGCCGCAAGATGTCCAAGTCGCTGGGCAACGGCATCGAGCCGCAGGACATCATGAACAAGCTGGGCGCGGACATCCTGCGCCTGTGGATCGCCTCGGCCGACTACAGCAACGAGATGTCGCTGTCGCAGGAGATCCTCAAGCGCAACGCCGACGCCTACCGTCGCCTGCGCAACACCGCGCGCTTCCTGCTCGGCAACCTGGACGGTTTCGATCCGGCCCAGCACCTGCAGCCGCTGGACCAGATGGTCGCGCTGGACCGCTGGATCGTGCATCGCGCGTGGGAACTGCAGGAGAAGATCAAGGCAGCCTACGATGGCTACAACATGGCCGAGATCGTGCAGCTGCTGCTGAACTTCTGCAGCGTGGACCTGGGCTCGCTGTACCTGGACGTGACCAAGGACCGCCTGTACACGATGCCGACCGATTCGCACGGTCGCCGTTCGGCACAGAGCGCGATGTACCACATCGCCGAAGCGTTCACCCGCTGGGTCGCGCCGATCCTGACCTTCACCGCCGACGAGCTGTGGGGCTACCTGCCGGGCGAACGCGCCGGGCACGTGCTGTTCACCACCTGGTACGACGGCCTGGCGCCGCTGCCGGCCGATGCCCAGCTCAACGCCGCCGATTTCGACCAGTTGCTGGCCGTGCGCGAGCAGGTGGCCAAGGTGCTCGAGCCGATGCGTGCCAACGGCGCCATCGGTGCCGCGCTGGAAGCGGAGATCACCATCGCCGCCAACGAAGAGCAGGCCGCGCGCTGGCAGCCGCTGGCCGATGAACTGCGTTTCCTGTTCATCAGTGGTGACGTGCAGGTGCGCCCGGCGACCACCGACGAGGTGTTCGTCAGCGCCCAGCCGACCACCAAGGCCAAGTGCGTGCGTTGCTGGCACCACCGCGCCGACGTCGGCAGCAATGCCGATCATCCGGAGCTGTGCGGTCGCTGCGTGAGCAACATCACCGGTGCCGGTGAAGTGCGGAGCTGGTTCTGATGGCCGCCCCCCGTCCGCACCCGAACGCCCTGGTCTGGCTGCTGCTGTCGGCCGCCATCATCGGCCTGGACCAGTGGTCCAAGGCCTGGGTCCTGTCGAGCCTGCCGGAGTTCCAGCCGGTGGTGGTCATCGACGGCTTCTGGAACTGGTACCGCACCTACAACACCGGTGCGGCGTTCAGTTTCCTGAGCGACGCCGGAGGCTGGCAGAAGCACTTCTTCACCGTGCTGGCGATCGTCATCAGCGGCCTGATGGCCTGGTGGCTGCGCGGCACCGCCCGTGGCAACTGGAAGGCGGCCGTGCCGTATGCGCTGATCATCGGCGGCGCGATCGGCAACGTGATCGACCGCCAGGTGCATGGTCATGTGGTCGATTTCATCCAGTGGTACGTGGGCAGCTACACCTGGCCCTCGTTCAACATCGCCGATTCGGCCATCGTGGTGGGTGCCATCGGCATCGCCCTGTTTGGCCTGTTCGACGGCAAGTCCGCCAAAAAGGCGGATAATGCCAATCCGAAACCGTAAACCGGCCGCTGCCGGGAGATTGAACTGATGGATGTGCTGCTCGCCAACCCGCGTGGTTTCTGTGCCGGCGTCGATCGTGCGATCGAGATCGTCAAGCGCGCGATCGAAACGCTGGGCGCGCCCATCTACGTCCGCCATGAAGTGGTGCACAACCGCTTCGTGGTCGACGACCTGAAGCAGCGCGGCGCGATCTTCGTCGAAGAACTTGACGAAGTGCCGGACAACAACACGGTGATCTTCAGTGCCCATGGCGTGTCCCAGGCGGTGCGCCAGGAAGCCGAGCGCCGTGGCCTGAAGGTGTTCGACGCCACCTGCCCGCTGGTGACCAAGGTCCACTTCGAAGTTGCCCGCCACTGCCGTGCCGGCCGTGACGTGGTGCTGATCGGCCACGCCGGTCACCCGGAGGTGGAAGGCACCATGGGCCAGTGGAACCGCGAAGCCGGTACCGGCCAGATCTACCTGGTGGAAGACGTGGAGCAGGTCGCCACGCTGCACATCAACCAGCCGGAAAACTTCGCCTACACCACCCAGACCACGCTGTCGGTGGATGATACGCGCGGCATCATCGATGCCCTGCGCGAGCGTTTCCCGGCCATGCAGGGCCCGAAGAACGACGACATCTGCTACGCCACGCAGAACCGCCAGGACGCCGTGCGCGATCTGGCCAAGCGCTGCGACCTGGTGCTGGTGGTCGGTTCGCCGAACAGCTCGAACTCCAACCGTTTGAGCGAGCTGGCCCGCCGTGAAGGCGTGGAGTCGTACCTGATCGACGGCGCGCACGAGATCGACCCGGCGTGGGTGGCAGGCAAGCAGCACATCGGCGTGACCGCAGGTGCCTCGGCGCCGCAGGTGCTGGTCGACGGCGTGCTCGCGCGCCTGGCCGAGCTGGGCGCCAGCGGCGTGGGCGAACTGGACGGCGAACCGGAATCGATGGTGTTCGCGCTGCCGAAGGAACTGCGCCTGCGCCTGGTCGACTGACCGGGAAGCGCCTCATCCACGCATGGCGTGGATCTACTGAAACTGCTCTGGTGGGTGCGAACCTTGGTTCGCACGCTTTTTGGCATGCGTGGATGAGCGGCCCGCCCATGACCTTTGGCCATGGGGCGGGGCACTTTACAGGCCTAGCATCGGAAGATTCTCCGTTGTTGGAAGTTGCCCGATGAAGACCCGAGCCTTGGCGATGTCGTTGCTGTTCGCGCTGGCGGCCGCGCCTGCACTGGCGCAGACCTCGCCACCGGCGAACGCGGCGGCTGCCGGCCTGCTGCGCATCGAGGTCGACGCGCGCGATCTGGCCCGTCGCATCTTCAAGGTGACCGCCACGGTGCCGGCCAAACCCGGCCCGATGACCCTGCTGTACCCGCAGTGGATTCCCGGCAACCATTCGCCCACCGGCCCGATCGATAAATTGGCCGGCCTGCGCGTGACCGCCAACGGCAGGCCGCTGGCCTGGCAGCGCGATCAGTACAACGTCTATGCGTTCAAGGTGAACGTGCCGGAGGGCGCCAGCGAGATCGTCGCCCACTTCGATTTCCTGTCGTCGCAGGGTGGCAGCCAGGGGCGGGTGGTGATGACTCCGGAGATGCTCAACCTGCAGTGGAACGCCAACTCGCTGTATCCGGCCGGCGTCGATGCGCGCCAGCTGCAGGCGCAGGCCAGCGTGACCCTGCCCAAGGGCTGGTCATTCGCCACTGCGCTGGAAACCGCGCGCCGCGACGGCGACACCGTGGTGTTCAAGCCGATCTCCTACGACCACCTGGTCGATTCGCCGCTGTTTGCCGGCGAGCACTATCAGCGCATTGATCTCGATCCGGGCGCGAAGGTACCGGTGCACCTCAATGTGTTTGCCGACGACGCCAAGTCGCTGAAGCCGAGCGAGGCGCAGATCACGATGCACCGCGCGCTGGTGCAGCAGGCCGACAAGCTCTACGGTGCGCGCCACTACAACCACTATGAGTTCCTGCTGGCATTGACCGACCGCCTCGGTGGCATCGGCCTGGAGCATCACCGTTCCAGCGAGAACAGTGCCGATCCGGGCTACTTCACCGAGTGGGACAGCAACGCGTGGATGCGTGACCTGCTGCCGCACGAGTACACCCATTCCTGGAACGGCAAGTACCGTCGCGGCGCCGACCTGGCCACCGCCAACTTCAACGTGCCCATGGGCGACAGCCTGCTTTGGGTGTACGAAGGGCAGACCCAGTTCTGGGGGCAGGTGCTGGCAGCACGCTCGGGGTTGTGGTCGGCTGCGCAGGCGCGCGACATGCTGGCCAATGTGGCCGCGACCTATGACCGTGGCCGCCCGGGCCTGGCCTGGCGTCCGCTGCAGGACACCACCAATGACCCGACCATCGCCCAGCGTCGCACGCTGCCGTATCGCAACTACCAGATGAGCGAGGACTACTACTCCGGCGGCCAGATGCTGTGGCTGGAAGTGGAGGGCAAGCTGCGCGAACTGAGCGGCAACCGCCGCAGCCTGGACGACTTCGCGCGCGCCTTTTTCGGCGTCGGCAATGGCGACTGGGACGTCAATCCGTACACCTTCAATGACGTGGTCGCGACCTTGAACGGCATCGCGCCGTACGACTGGGCCACGTTCCTGCGCGGGCGCCTGGACGGCCACGGTTCGTTGACTGGCGGCCTGGAGCTGGCGGGTTGGAAGCTGGTCTACCGCGATACCCCGAACGATGCCTACAAGGCGCAGGAGAAGCGCGCGAAGGCGGCGCTGCTGGCGTACTCGCTGGGTGCGACCGTGCTCGACAACGGCACGGTCGGTGATGTGATCTGGGACAGCCCGGCCTTCAACGCCGGTCTTGCACCTGGCATGAAGGTGATCGCGGTGGGCGGGCGCGAGTACAGCAGCCAGCGCTTGAAGGACGCGGTGGCTGCGGCAGCGAAGGACAAGGCGCCGATCATGTTGCTGGTGAAGCAGTTCGACCGCATTGAAACCATGAGCATCGCTTACCACGGTGGCCTGCAGTACCCGGTGCTGGAGCGCATCACCGGCAAGCCCGACCGCCTTGCAGATCTGTGGAAGGCACGATGAACCCACGCGCCCGCGATGGCGTGATCCTGCTGACGGCGATCCTCGCCATCATGGGCGCATTCCTGCACGGCGATGGGCGTTGGCTGCACTGGCTGGCCAAGCCGGCCACCACGCTGCTGATCGCCGCCATCGTCTGGCGCGTGCATGATCCGGCGCCGCCGTTCTACCGCCGCGCGGTGCTGGCCGGCATGCTGCTTTCGTGCGTGGGCGACATCGCGCTGATGCTGCCGATGGATGCGTTCGTGCCGGGACTGGTCGCGTTCCTGCTGGCGCATGTCTGCTACATCGTCGCCTTCCGCGATGGCCTGCGTGCCGGGCGTGGGCTGTTCGGCGCCGCTGTGCTGCTGGGTGCATTTGCCGTGCTCAACGTGATGGGCCTGTGGCCGCACCTGCCGGTGCCGATGCGTGTGCCGGTGCTGGCCTACGTGGTGGTGCTGGCGTCGATGGCGGTGCTGGCCCTGGCACGGCAGTGGCGCAGCCCGCAGCCCGGTGCCGTGGACGCCAGAAGCGCCCGCTGGGCCGCGGCAGGTGCATTGCTGTTCGTGGCCAGCGATTCCCTGCTGGCCTGGGACCGCTTCGCCGGTGGCCTGCCGTTGGCCAGCCTGCTGGTGTTGTCCACGTACTACGGCGCGCAGTACGCCATAGCCCGTTCAGTTTTGCCTGGTCATCGCTAGCCTGGCCTCGTTATGATTTTCTGATGGCTAGGGGAATCAACGCGCTGTTTGCAGTTATCGATGCCATCCGGGCGGAGTGGTCAAAGCCTCGGGTCGCCATGCATCAGCATGGGGCGTGTCCTTTCCTGCTTCGATCCTTCTTCGTAGAACTTGGTGCTGCAATATCAGAAGACCGGCGATTACAGGGCTGCCCAGCGCAGTTGCTCGCATTCTGGAAGGTGTACGCTTCGGCGGAATTGTTCAAGGACGAGCAATTCGGTCAATGGGGCATGGAGATGCTCAGCGTCGAGGATGCACACGTTCAGACGACCTTCCTCGCTGGTTCGCGTCCGTTGGATTTCCGGAGCGGCGATGTCGTATTTGGCCGCTTCTACGGCGACTCAGATCTACTGGTGATGAACGCCTTTGGTACGGTGCTAGTCTGCCTGCCTTTGGACGAGCGAAAAGATTGGCCTGAAGCATCGGACTCGCTTGCAGGCTTCCTATCCCGGCTGCATGAAACCCAAGGTTCCAAGTACTGGGAGTTGTGATCCATCGAGGGTATCCGCATTGGCTGCCGGCTGGTTCAAGTCTTCTCGTCAGCGAACAAATGGCCTTGCTCTACCTGCTGGAGTAACGGCTGCCAGAGCTGGATGGGTCGCGTTGCCTACTGACGGCTTACGCCGCGGGCGTTGCCCTGTGCGTCGAACTGCAGCCGCACGGATTCGCGATCACCGGCCACTTCGTCCGGCAGCCATACCAGTTTGCCGGCTTTGCGCACGATCACGTAGACATGGCCGACTTCGGATGCGGGGTTCTGCAGCGCATTGCGCTGTTCCTGCAGCGCTTTGGCCACGCGTGGCACGGCATCGAAATCAACGTTGGCCAGAGGCGTGCTGCTGCGCTGCAGGCTGATGGTCGGCGCGAACTGCTGCGGGTTCACCGGATTGCCCTTGCGCCACTGGCCACGTTCAAAGTGATAGCTGTCGACGTGGCCCGGCTGTTGCGGATCGACCAGATCCAGGTTGATGCGGCCATCGTCGTAGAAGTGGATGCTGTGGAAGACCGTCAGCCGCTGGCCGGCCAGTGCCGGCAGCTGCTCCAGTGCTTGGCGGGCAGCCAGCAGGTAGTCCGCATCGAACAGGCGATTGTTGCGCTCGGGCGCCGCAGCGGTACTCGCCGCGGGGAAGGGCGCCGGGGACGGCACAAGCGATACGGGTTGTTCGCGCGGCAACTGTGACGAGACGGAGGGAGGCAACCGGTCCGGCTGTACCGAATGCCCCAGCGTTTCGCTGATGGTCTGCACTGCGCCGCCGGCAATGGCCGCGCCCGCCAGAACCAGCAGCAGTACCAGGAACACCGTGCGGGTGGAGGGAGGCTGCTTCATATTCCCTCCAGCCGCACGTTGCTGCGGTCATCCGGGTCGTACAGCAGCGTTACGTGCTCGCGCGGGATGTTGGCCAGTTCAATCAGCGGGATGAAGCGGCGCACGCGGGCCTGCTGCACGTTGCCTTCGCGGTCGATGTATTCCAGCTGGAACTCCACCTGCGGTTGTTCGTTGAGGTAGATGCCGGTCTGACGGACCTTCAATACCCGGGCCTCCACGCCGATGCCGCGATACTTCAGCGCATCACCGCGGGCATCGGCGTGCAGCAGGCGGCCGAGCAGGCGCAGCCCCAGCGCATAGCCACACAGCACCAGCGGGCATACCAGCAGCGGGTGACCGAACGACAGGAAGGTCCAGCCCAGCCCCTCGTTCTGCAGCCGGTAGGCCGCCACATAGGCAGCGGCTACCAGGACGATGCAGAGCGCTGCGCCGATGCTTCGCCGCCACAGGCTGGCGACATCCAGTTCGGGCTGGGCACCGTCCAGTACCACGTTCGGGAACGCGCCCGGCACCTGGCTCAGGCGTGCATCGACGTGCCTGCCGACGCCGAAGCGCTGCAGTTGCGGCTTGCTGTCGACCACCAGCAGCTGTTCGCGGATCGGCGTGCCGGACAGGTTCTTGAAGGACAGCTGCAGTTTCCATTGCGCGAAGCCACGCACCTGTACGCCGGTCTGTTCAGCGTGTTCGATCAGCGCATCGCGCGGTTCGCCATCGGCGAGGATCGAGCGGACGCGATGCAGGGCGCGCGGTGGGCCGAGCAGCAGGAAATGCAGGAACGCGAACAGCAGAGAGAGCCATGCAGCCAGCGACAGCACAAGCAGCAGCAGGGACAGCCATGGCGCGCTGCGATCAGCCAGCGCCACCGGCCAGGAGGTTCCGAAATAGAGGATGCAGGGGAAGGGCAACGCGAAGAACAGCAGGAACGCGCCCCAGAACCAGAGATAGGCTTTCATGGGGAAGGTGGCAGACCGGTGGAACAGGCCGCGTAGCGTACTACGCTCAGCGGAACTGCAGGGTAAGCAGGTAGTAGCGACCCAGTGGATCGTCCAGCCCCGGCATCTGCCCACCATTGCCGACCAGGTAGTTCACCGGTTGCGCATCAAGCACGTTGTGCACGTCCAGCGCCGCGATGACGCGTGTGCCCAGGCGGCGCGCCAGGTGCAGGTTCCAGCGCAGCTGGCGCGGATTCATGCAGTGGTTCTGTTCGATCTGCCGCTGCGGGCACTCGGCGCCGGGCAGCCATGCGCGGGTGCGGCCCACCTGGTTGCCGCGCAGGGCGATGTCCCAGTTGCTGTTCTGCCATTGCACGTTGAGGACCGCCGCCATCTCGGGCGTGACATGCCCGCGCAGGTCGATCGCCGGCTCGTGGTCCCGACGGCGGCGCAGCTCCTGCTGCTTCAGCGCGTCCAGCGAGAACAACCACTGGCCGGTGCTGCCGGTGTCGATCCGGTATTCGCCACGCAGCACCCAGTTGCGGGAAGTGGTGCGGCCGATATTGTCGAACGACAGGCGGAGGCTGCTCAGGTTGCCATCCTCATCCAATTGCCAGGTGTCACGGTTCCACACGGCATCGGCCGGCTGCAGCGCGAGGATCTCGTTGCGCAGCTCGACGATGTTGTGGGTCAGCGAAAGCGAGAACGCATCGCTGGGTGACCAGGTCGCCGCCAGTGAATGGCTGCGTGAGCTCTCGGCCTTGAGCGCGTTGTTCTCCTCCACATCCGCAGTGACCACGCAGCGGCCGTCCGGCTCGCTCTGTGCACAAGGTGGCAGTGCGCTTGAGACGGGCAGGGTAAGGGTGCCGAACTGTCCTGGCGGGCGGCGCTGTTCGAACAGGCTGGGCGCGCGATAGCCGCGGCCGCTGGCCAGCAGGAACGACCAGTGCGGTGTTGGCGTCCAGCGCAGGCCGGCACGGGGCGAGAATGCCGTGTAGTCGCCGTCGTAGTCCCAGCGCGCGGCCAGGTCCATGCGCAGTTCCGACGTGAGTGGCAGGCCCAGTTCCGCATACGCGCCGCCACTCTGCCGCGACAGGCGCCGCTGCTGCTGCGGCAGCCCCAGTGCCAGATCGCCCTGGCTCAGCAGGGTGTCCGGGTGCGACGTCCAGCGTTCATGGCGCAGATCGATGCCGGTAGCCAGCTGCGCATTACCGCCCCGCATCGGCATCAATGCGCGCTGTATGCCCCACCAGCCCTGCCACTGCTCGGTAAGTCCACGGTTGCGGATCGATGGGAAGAGCGAAGTGGCTTCATCGGCGGGCAATGCATCGAAGCCTGGCAGGAACCTGAGCGACTGCGCAGCCTCGATGAACGGTTCGGCGCGCACGGTGCCCGGCGTGGCCAGGGTGACGTCGCTGCGCTGCGCGCTGATGCCGGCGTCCCAGCTGTGGCTGCCCTGGTCCCGGCCGATGCCCAGGGTGATATCGGCGTCGGTGGCACGGACCTGGGGACGCACATTGCCGGCTTCGCGCAGGACGCTGTTGAAGGTGTACCCGTACAGGCCGAGGGCGACGGCGGTCGGGCCCAGATCGAAACGCTGCCGGTTGTGGCTGGCGCGGGCTTCGGCATAGACGTAGCGTCCCTGGCCACGCTCATGCCGGTAGCGCAGATAGGCCGAGGCGGTATCGGAGGCCGGTTGAAGCGAACGAGGGCGCGAACTGTCGAACCAGCAGGCGCCATTGCGTCGTTTCAATGGTCCGTCGCAGCGCGTCGCGGGCCAGTAGTCGCCATCGCGGAAGGCGCCGATCAGGTACTGCGACGTCTCGGCGTGCCAGTCACGCTGGTCCCCCGCCAGGTGATCGACGCGATGCAGGTCGATGCCTGCGAACCAGCGGTCGCCGCTCCCGCGCAGGCCTCCGGTGGCGGCCTGCACGCGGTACTGGCCAGCGTCGCCACGACTGCTCAGACCGGTCTGCAGCGTTGCCTCCGGGCCGTCGGCCTGGTCGCGGAGGATGATGTTGACCACGCCGGACATGGCATCGGCACCGTAGATGGCCGATGCACCGCCGCGCACCAGTTCGATGCGTTCGACAAAGCTGAGTGGAATGCCGCCCAGGTCGGTGAGCCCGCCCTGTTCCAGGGACACCATTGGATAACGGGGCAGGCGCCGGCCATTGACCAGGAACAGGGTGGCGCGCGGTCCCATGCCATCCAGGCTGGTGGTGGCGGCTGCACCGACAGGCAGGTACTGCGAATCGCCACTGCGTGCGCTGCTCATCGCTGGCAGCCCGTTCATGCCGGGCAGGTGTCGCAGCAGGTCGAACAGGCTGCCGTAGCCACTGCGCAGGATGTCTGCGCGATCGATCGTGGTCACCGGCAGGGTGGTCTGCACGGAGGTGCGCGGCAACCGGCTGCCGGTGACATGGATCGGCGCCAGGTCCACCTGGGGGGGCGACTGCGGGGGCATGCGCGGGCGCGGCGCCACCGTTGCCGGAACCGGCGGCGCGACGGCGGGCGCGACGCGGATGCGGCGGACCACGAAGCCACCGGACGGTGTTCGAAGGATGGTCACCGGCATGCCGGCGACCAGCTGTTTCAGGGCCGATGCTGGATCGGCCTGGCCATGGGTGCCGTTGGCATGGAGCCCCGCCAGTTCCCGGGCATCGAACACCAGAGCGATGCCGCTTTGCCGTGCCCATTGCTGCAATGCCGAGGGCAACGGGCCAGCGTTGATGCGGTAGTCGTGGGTGGCAGCCGGATCGCCTGCGAGGGCGGCAGGCGGCGCGGCGACCAGCAGCGCCAGGCACAGCAGGGGGCGGAGCAGCCCCCACTGCAGCGCGCCTGGTCCTGCCATCACCGCAGGCCTCCTCAGTACGTGCGGCGCAGTTCCAGCGCGCCATCCGGGCGCGTCTGGCCAGCAATGGACCAGCCAAGTTCCAGCGCGGATAGCAACTCCTGTGCGTCGCCTGCGCGGAACGTGCCGCTGACTGCCAGATCGGTGATCTCCGGGTCGGCGATCACCAGCGGTGCATGGCCATAGCGGTTCATGCGTTCGACCACGATCGACAGCGGGGTGGCATCGAAGACCAGCTGCCCACGCAGCCAGCCCTCGGCGGCTGCCGTGGAGGACAACGCTGGGCCGGGCTGGATGCGCCCGGAGGGGAGTACCTGCAGTTGCTGGCCAGGGGCCAGGGTGTGCTGGGCGGCGCCGTTGCTGACTTCCACCGCACCCTCCAGCAGCGCGACCTCGACCAGGCCATCGTGCAGGCGCTCGACCTGGAAGGTGGTGCCGATATCGCGGATGGTGCTGGTGCCGGCGCGCAGCTGCAGTGCTTTGTTCGATGGCGCGACCTGCAACTGCAGGCGGCCGCGTTCGAGGTCCAGCTCGCGGTGGCGCCAGCCAAAGCGTGCGTGCAGCGTCGTGCCGGCATCGAGCATGGCTACGCTGCCATCGGGCAGGGTCAGCCGCTGCGCCTGATGCGTGTCATTGGCAAAGCGCTGCGGGGCTGGGTTGCCATCCACCGCTACCATCCAGCCCACGCCGATGGCCAGGCAGATACCAGCGGCCGCGGCCGCAGCAGGCAGCCAGCGGCGTCGGGCAGGCCGTGCCGCACGCGCCGCAGCCGTCCGCAGCCATGGGTCCGCAGCCAGGCCCTGGCCTTGCTGGAAAAGATCTTCGGCCTGCGCCCAGGCTTTGACATGGGCAGGGTCTTCAGCCAGCCAGTCTTCGAACGACTCGCGTTCGGCAGGGGTGCAGTCCGGGGCCTCCAACCGCGCTACCCAGGCGCTGGCGCGTGCGAACAGCGAGGCGTCTTCCGTGTGCCGGTGGCTGCTCATTCGGTATCCCCGTCGTTGTGCAGCGGATCCGGTCCCAACTCCTGGCGCAGGCCCTGCAGGGCGCGGGCGATGTGTTTTTCCACGGTCTTGGCTGTAATTCCACAGTGCCGCGCGATCTGCGTATAGCTCATGCCGGTGATCCGGTTGAGCAGGTACACCTCGCGCGCACGCTCGGGCAATTTGAAAAGGGCCTGCCGCAGCAGGGACAACATCTGCCCGGACTCTGCCTGGCGCAAGGGGTCCGGCGACGGGCTGGTGGGCTCGTCGTGACCATCATGCTCGGCCAGTGACAGGTGCGGTCGCGACTGCGGCGATCGGCCGCGATCGGCCAGGCGATTGCGCGCGATACGATACAGCAGCAGGCGCAGTTCGTCGGTGCCGTGCGCGCGATAGCGGATCAGCCGCTCCATGCAGTCCTGCGCGATGTCCTCTGCATCCTCCGGCCCGACGCCCCGTGTGCGCAGGAACGCGCACAGTGGCGCGCGTTCCTCGCGTACGAACGCGATGAAGGCGTCCGCAGGCGCGGGTGGCTCCGGCGCGTGGTGGATCAGGGGGGACGGAACGGACAGGGCTGGCCTCGGCTGACGTTGACGGGTGCGCCTTCGAGTTTTACGCGACGATGACCGGATGGGGAAGAGTGTGTGGTGCCCCCTCTCTCATTGTGAATGCATTCATTTTTTCCGGCCGACCGGGCTGGGGGAGATTCCGGCGCTTTGCCGTTTGACTCCTTACCCGCGTGTTGCGGGTGGAGAGAGAGAACGTATGAAGCATTCGAAGTTGAGCCTGGCCCTGGCCGGGCTGATCGCCGTTGGCGCCATCGCGGCGGCTGATGACGTCATGGCAATGAGTTATCACGTGCAGGGGGATCGCATCTTCCTGAGCGGCGGGGTGACCTACGCCGATGTGGTGTCGTTGCCCGCGTTGCTGGCCAAGGCACAGGCCGAGGGCCGGCCGATCCGCGAAGTGGTGCTGCGCACCTCCAATGGTGGCGCGCTGATCGCCGGCGAGTGGCTGCAGGGCGTGATCCGCACGTCCGGCCTGAACACCATCGTGTCCGGCCACTGCATTTCGTCCTGCTCGATCATGCAGTCCGGTGGCGTCGAACGCTATCTGGCCGGTGATCTGCCGATCGTCGATTCGGTACAGATCCACGCGGCCAGCAACAGCGGCAAAGTGATCTACACGCCGTCGCCGCGGATGACCCAGATCTACACCGGCAACTACGGCGGTGGCATCGATGCCGGGCTGCTGCACAAGGCCATGTATGAAGTCGTGCAGCCCAACGGCCTGCTGGTGTTCCGCGATCCGGCGCGCACCACGGGTGCCTCGGTCACTTTCGATCCTGATGGCAGCGGCAGCAAGCTGGAGTCGTTCCCGGGGCAGGACATCTACAGCAACAGGGTCATCACCGCCAAGGGCTACCGCGATCCGGGCGATACGTTGAATGTCACCGCCAACGTGAGCGGCGACATCAACCCGGGCTACCTGCGCACCGGTCGCCAGCTGCAGACCTTCGTCGATGATGACTTCGCGCGCTGGAACACCAACTGGCAGTCCAGCTACATCAACCTGGCGCAGAGCATCTACAACGCCTCCAGCAATGGTCCGCAGGGCATCGGCGCGAACTCGGTACAGGACTACCAGAACGATCCCACATACAAGGCCCTGCTGCTGTCGAAGCTGCGCCTGGGCGACCTGGATGTGTCCACGCTGGACAACTCCATGGGCGTGATCCGCGTGACCAACGGCGCGACATGGCGGACCTCCGCGACCACCGGTGCCGACTTCATGCTGGTCGACAACGGCACCATCGCGCTGGAAGGCGGCGCCCTGCGCGCTTCGGAGGTGCGGGTAATGGGCGCAGGCATGCTGGTCGGCAATGGTGACGTGGCCGGCACCGCTATGGATCTCAGTGCGCTGGCCAGCGGTACCCGCCCGTCCTGGCGCGAGGACGGCTTCAACCGCCTGCGCGTGTACGGGACCCTGATGCCGCGCGGCGGCGATCTGGTCACCCATGGCTACGTCAACATCATGCCGGGCGGGAAGGTGCTGTTCGATGTGACCGAGAACGGCGGGGCGGGCAGTGGCCGCCTGCGCGTAGGCAGTTTCTTCGACAGCAAGCAGACCGACGGCGCGCTGGTGATCTCCAAAGGGGCCTTCCTCGAACTGAACGTGGCGCAGGGTTACTACGGCCAGGACTTCCGCCGTGACCTGGTGCAGGGCCCGATATACCAGGGCGGCTTCGAAGAGGTCGTGCGTCTGGGTGACACCGGCTACAGCGCCAGCATTACCGGCGGCGAAGTGTTCCGCCCGCGCCACAACTCGCTGCTGAGTTTCAACGTGAAGCAGGCCGCTGACGGCCTGTGGCTGACCGCCAACCCGGGTTTCGACCAGCTGGGCCTGTTCACCAACGGCACTTCCGGCGATGGCTTGGGCCGCGCGCTGGCGACCGCTTCCGATCGCAGGGATGGTGGCCTGAAGTCGCTGCTCGGCGCCCTGCAGTTCGCCGACCGTGACGTGATCGCACAGCAGGCCGGTACCCTGCGCGGTGACGCGCACGCGACCCTGCGCCTGGCCGACAACGCATTGGTGGGCAGCATCGGCGACGTGGTGCAGCAACACCAGGCCGCGATGCGCAGTGGTGGTGATGCCGACGGCCTGGCTTCGCAGGCCGCGCAGTCGGTGTCGGCGCAGCCGGGCATGCGCCACGGCAGCCTGTTCAACCAGCTGGCCATGCATCTGGTCGAGCCGGCGGCGGGTGGCGGTGAAGGCAGTGGCTCTGGTCGCAACCATGGCCTGTGGGCGCGCGGTTTCGCCAGCCACGGCCGCATCGATGCCGACGGTGGCGTGGCAGGCTTGAGCCATAACATCGGCGGCATCGTCGTCGGCGCCGATACCCGCGTTGCCGATGACCGCGTCACCCTGGGCGTCAGCGTGGCAGCGGCGGATATGTCGACCAAGGGCCGCGACGGCTCCGACTTCAGTGGTGACGTGCGCGCGCTGGACGTGGGCGGCTACCTGGACGCGACCTATTCGCGCGGCTATCTGTCGGCGGCGGTGCGCTACACAGACCTGCGTCACGACACCCGCCGCAGCGTCAGCGGTATCGATGGCCTGCAGCAGCCGCTGCGTGCCACGTACAGCAACGATGCGATCTCCGCGCGGGTGGAGCACGCGTTCTCATTCACCACGGGCAAGGGCCTGGTGATCCAGCCGCTGTTGCCGGTGGTGGACTACGCGCGTACCTCGGCCACGCGCTTCAATGAAGGGCAGGGTGCGGGTGCACTGGTCGGTCGCAGCGGCAGCCTGGAGAGCATCCGCGTGGGCGCCGGCCTGCAGCTGTTCAGGACCTTCGAAGGCAACAACGGCGAGCGCATTACCCCGCGTGCCCGCGTGGTCTGGCAGAAGGAACTGGGCGACTCGCAGGCGCGCTACGGCACCGGCTTCGCCGCCGCTCCGGATCTGGTGTTCGGGGCAAGCAGCCAGGCCGTGGGCGAGCAGGTGCTGGCCTGGAACCTGGGCGTGACCAGCCGCGCCAGCGAACGCCTGTCGATCATGGCCGACTACGTGGGCGAGCGTCGTGACGGGCAGATCCAGAACGGCGTGATGCTGGGGCTGGGTTACAAGTTCTGAGTGGCACAGGGCACCGGCGATGTTCGCATCGCCGGTGCCATCCCCACGGACGCGCGGCTGCGGTATGGTCGGCATGGCATTCCATCCAGGTTCTTCCATGCAGATCGCCGTCTTCAGCGCCCGACCCTACGACCGTCGCTTCCTGGACGAAGCCAACCTGCGTGAGGCGGCGGGGCAGGGTTACACGTTCGTCTACTTCGATGCCGCGCTGGATGTGCATACCGCAGCGCTGGCACAGGACTGCGCCGCGGTCTGCGTGTTCGTCAACGATCGGCTGGATGCGCAGGTGCTGCGCGCGCTGCACGCGTTGGGTGTGCGGGCCGTGCTGCTGCGCTGTGCGGGCTTCAACAATGTGAACCTGGCCGCTGCGAAAGCGCTGGACCTGTTCGTCGCGCGGGTGCCGGCGTACTCGCCCGAAGCCGTGGCCGAGCATGCACTGGCGCTGGTGATGACCCTCAACCGCCAGACCCATCGTGCCTACAACCGCGTGCGCGAGGGCAACTTCATGCTCGATGGCCTGCTCGGGCGCACCCTGCATGGCCGCACGGTCGGCATCATCGGTACCGGCAAGATCGGCCTGGCCACCGCGCGCATCTTCAAGGGCATGGGCTGCACGGTGCTGGGGCACGATCCGTATCCGTCGGCGGCCTTCGCAGGTATCGGCGAGATGGTGGCGCTGGATGAACTGCTGGCGCGCGCTGACATCGTCTCGCTGCACTGCCCGCTGACGCCCGATACCCAGCACCTGATCAATGACGCCTCGCTGGCGCGGATGAAGCCGGGCGCGATGCTGGTCAACACCTCGCGCGGCGGATTGGTGGATACCCATGCAGTGATCCGCGGGCTGAAGTCGCGCCGGCTCGGCCACCTGGCCATCGACGTGTACGAGCAGGAAAGCGCGCTGTTCTTCCAGGACCTGTCCGGCGAGATCATCGACGACGAGGCCTTCCAGCGCCTGATGACCTTCCCCAACGTGCTGGTGACCGGCCACCAGGGCTTCTTCACCGTGGAGGCGCTGCAGGAGATCTCGGCGATCACGCTGGGGAACCTGCAGGATTTCGCGGCTGGGCGGGTGTGTGCCAACCGGGTAGAGGCGGACTGAGCCGGGTGGATTGACCGCCGGGGCGCCCAGCCCGTAAAATCGCGGGCTCCGCCGGAATAGCTCAGTTGGTAGAGCGGCGCATTCGTAATGCGTAGGTCGCAGGTTCGACTCCTGTTTCCGGCACCAGTTGTAATGAAAAGCCCCGGCCTTGGTCGGGGCTTTTTTTATGCTCTGGTAGTGCCGGCCGCTGGCCGGCAACCCCAGGAGTGCCAGCCCATGGCTGGCAGGTCGCGATTTCCGAATCTCGGGGGGGGCAGCTCGCCCCTCCGGCTTCCCAGGCGCTTAGCTCCTCGCGTCCTCATACGAATAGTCGGAAGGAACCCGGGGGAGTATGAGGGGGCAGCGGGCACCTTGGAGGTAGCCCTGACCTTGCCAGAGGCATCACTCGTGCGGCTGATGCGGAGAGCGCCCACATGCATCACCATTCTGGCCTCGCTCTGTGGTTTTCCCAGCCAAGCCCTCGGGTGACACGGCGTGGCGCAACGAACAACTAGGCCAGGTTTCGCCGATGTTCCGCGAGAAGGGCCTTTTGCCGAGGAGTGAGCCGGCCCTTGATCCTCATCTTCCTGTTGATGCCCAGGGCAGATAGTTCATCGTCGAGCGTATTGGATATCAGGATCAGGCCGTCCCGTTGAAGAAAACAAGATGTCGATCAAACAGGGCATCGAGCGTTGCAGTGAGTGGCAATCCGTTCTCGGGGACCAGTCGCTCCTGATCGTCGCAAGTACGCCACGGCTTGATGTGTGATGCCCTGAGGGCCTCAAGGGCAGTGCATACGGTTACCGCGCAACCTTGATTCCAACGCTTGAGAACGCCTATGCGGAATCGACCTTGGCCGATCCTGGCTTCGATGAGCGCTTTGCGCTTGGTGACCAGAATATGCGTGGAGGACAGGATGTCGTTGATGTCCTCTTCGATACTCTTCGCTGGGCCCCTCTCCCCGAGGGCGTGCACGGAATTCCGCAGTCTCTTCCCTACGACTTGGAAGCCCAGTACCTTGAGTCGCCTATGCCACAGCCCGTCCTTTGCGCCGGCGAATTCGAAAGTCGGGAGGTACTGGCCCGTTGCGAGGCCATGGGCACAGCTGGCAATTGCCTTCGGAGGATAGGGGCGTCCTCCAATCAGCACATCAAAATGATTCGAATTCCTGAAACTGTTTTTGAAGAACGGGTGATCGCTGCCGGCATGCACATGGCGCGCGTCCCATATACCCGCAGCCTCGAGAACATGTGACTTCTTGATTTGATGGTTGCCAACCCCGTACGGCCATGTAAGTCATCATCCTTGTGAATTTGGAGCCCCGGCATCTGTTTATCGGCATGATCTAGGAAAGATTGAGTACTGAAGATCGTGATTCGGCCGCAACGTGCATGACGGCCTCATCAGGCTATGGACGATGGGCATCCTGGCATCGTCATCTGCGGAGATCTTCTGCCTGTGTTGCCTGCAGCAATGATCGCGGGCGCAGGGACAGGGATGGCTTGATCAGCGCACGGGCCATATACGTACCCGGCCGAGGTTATTACCATTGCTGCGCAGGATGCATGCTGCCTTCGGCAAGAACGCCTGCTTCAATCAACAGGGGATGCAATGAAGAAGATCCTGATGTATCTGGTTGCGACCATCGCCCTTGCCGGTTGCGCGACGCGCCAGATCAGCGCCGACCAGGCGCAGCCGGTGCCAACCGACCGCGTGTTTGCGTTCAACACAGCCGGGGACGGTGCTTCCGGGCAGCTGGTGGTGACGCGGGACGTCGGCGCGGTCGGTGGCGCATGCCCACTGGCACTGTATATCGATGGCACCTTGGCAGCGCATCTGCGGCGAGGCGAGTCGGTGACGTTGACCGTTCCCGCCGGGAGTCGAATCGTCAGCGCAAGTTTTGCTGGCAAGGGCCTCTGCAAGTGGGGGGATGAGTCGGCTCACCGGCGCGAGATTTCCCACATGGTGACCGCCGGTAACAAAACCAGTATCCGCCTCGCTCTGGCCCATGACGGACTTATCCAGGTCAGCCCGACCGCGTTCTAGCGCGTTCTGGGCGGATCTGCTCTGGTCATCGGCGGCTCAGTATCGCTCAGCTCGCACTTCATGTTTCAGTTGAAGGCGCGCCAGGTTTCAGTGCATGAGGCTTGGGTGAACAGCTGCCCTTCGATCTCAAGACTTGGGGGGGCGATTTCCCAGGCATCCTTCCTGTGCTATCAATACCCGGCCGGCCTTGCTTCAAGGCACTTTCAGGAATTGCGGGGATGCGCAGGTTCGGGGGAACAGGCGGTGTGTCGATCCGCTTCGGGGGATTTGAAGTTTGGATTCGAATGCAGAGTGCGGCAGGCATCTGGCTGTGTTGTGTGCTGCTGATCGGCCTTGGCCTGTCACCAACCGCAATCGCCCAGACCACGGTGACGTACATCCACACTGACGCCCTGGGCTCGGTCGTGGCTGAGAGCGATGCCAGCGGCAACGTGACCAGGCGCAATGACTACGAGCCCTATGGGGCCGTGGTCGGTGGTCAGGTCACGGACGGGCCGGGGTATACCGGGCATGTGAGCGACTCGGCTACCGGGCTGAGTTACATGCAGCAGCGGTACATGGACCCGCAGTTGGGGGTGTTCCTGTCGGTGGATCCGGTAACGGCGCAAGAGCAGCCGGTTGGGCAGTTCAACCGGTACCGGTATGCCAATGGGAATCCTTACAGATTCACGGATCCGGATGGGCGAGTGGCTTACCAGGCCGGTAGTACCGTCTACATTCCCATCTACTATCAGGGCGCAGGGGCGACCCCCGACTTCATCGCTGGCCAGGTGAAGGCGGCCGCCGGTTTGGTTACTGAAGACGGTACGCGGTTCGTCATCGTTCCGCTTCGCAACAACATGTATCCCCGTGGCAACATCATGGACGTATCGCCAGGACAGAATTCAAATACGATCCGTGGCGAAGGCATCGTGAGGGGATACAAAGGATCGGTGGCCCATATCGACTCCACCCGCAGTGATGCCAAGGGGGCGACCCTGCATGATTCTCTGCACTTTGTGCCGGGTTTGGGGGATGGTCGGAAGTCCGATGGCTACCTTGAGGCGGCGGGCAAGGGCGGGGGGCGTGCATTCACTGGTTACAAGCCTGGATTCGGCAAGGACCAGATCATGGCCAATACCGGTGGCAACCTGCTGAAGTCGTTTGAAACAAGCTTCATGAACCACGCATACAACGGCAACGGTAGCGAGCAGCAGTTCAAGACGCTCATCGAGGACGACAAGAGGAAATGATCATGCGGATTGCTTCTTCAGTCGTCATTCTGGCCGCCTCGCTGCCGGCTGCAGCATCCGCTGCGCCACCTGTCTCTGTGCCGCAGGCCTGCGCGCCGACCTACTGCATTGAGGTCGGCGCCACGTTGCCCGACCGGCCGGTGACGATCCGGGTTGAATCGACGGTTCCCGCAGACGCCTCGACGACAACGGTGGACATGGGGCGTGGATTTTCAATTGGCTTCCATTCCCGGTATGTCGAATGGAAAGCTGGGCGAATGGGCCTTCCGCCCGCGCGATGGACACCAGGCAAAGCCAAGGCGAGCGCGGCAGCTTGCCTGAAGTGTGGCGCGCCGGGCTGGAATGAAGTCATGGGCATTGCCATGACCGGCATCCCCGAAGACTATGGCAATGACCTTTCCGGTATCAGTGTCTGCTTCTGGCCGCTTGATCGTTCACCCGCAGGGCACGGGGACGGCAGAACTCTGCGCCTTGGGGAGAAGGTCTGCATCGCAGATCCAGCCCCGAAGCGCTGAGCAGCACGTCTGCGCGGAGTGCTGCCTTAATAAGCAAGATCGAAATAGTAGATCTTCTTTGCTCCGAACACGCCGCAACCTTCGCTGGTGAGTGCGTGGAAGCCGATCGGTGTCCGCGATGACGCCGCCGACAGGATGGCCGCGTACTTTTCCCGTCCGGATTTGTCGCTGGCCAGATCGATTGTCCAGCGCCCGTCGGAAGCACACTCGTTGTTGGTGGGCTGGCCTTCCAGCCACACGGAAACGAACGTGGATTCGACAACCAGTTTGGTGATTTTTCCGGTCTGGTGTGTATCGGCCCATGCGCTGCCGGACAGCAGCAGTGCACCGAGCGTGATAGCGAGCTGTTTCATGTCTTCCCTGCAGGCCCGGAGGATCAAGCCCTATATATAGCGCAGCAGGTGCCGGATCTGATGAGCACGAGCATCACCAGTTGCCGCAGATAGCCGCCGATCACCCCGGCCAGCACCCCGGCCGCGATCCGCATGGCCAGCCGGAACCATCGCCCGGTGTGTTCCCGCAGCCAGGGCAGTACCACCGTTACCTGTGCAGCCAGCAGCAACACCACCACATCCATCCCCAGTGCATCGATCAGCGACAGCAGCGGCAGCAGGTCGGGATTGCAGGCCAGTACAAGCAACAACACGCTGCACAGCAGCGCGAAGGCGCGGCGCCCGGTGGGCAGGGTGGTCCAGCGCAGTAAACGATCAATCAGGGGCATGAATCTTCTGCTCCTTGTCAGAGCGGTGCTCGCAGGCGGTCATTCCGCGCGGACGGGCTGCCGCAGCACGGTCTTCAACCGCGCCGCGTCGGTCCTGCGCGGGTCGCTCAGGTAGATCTCATGATGGGGGCCGGCAAAGGTGTAACCCAGTGCGGGCATCAGTTCGTCGTGCAGATGGGCCAGGGCCGGACCCTCGTCATCGTAGGCGCCTACGTGAAGCGTCTGCAGGCAGAGACCTTCTTCGAGAATTTCGTGGCGAAGGCTGGCCGGAACGTCGCCCAGTTTCTTCGCCGCCTTGGCAATGGCAGCCTCCAACTGCGCTGGACTGATCCCATCCGGCGTGCGGATCATCGCCGTCCACCTCCACTCATCCTTGCGGCGTGCCACAAAGCTCGACGGATCCTCGGCGGTCCAAAGCGCCTCCAGCGGTGGCACCACGTAGTCCTGCCCCCCGGCCTTCAGGGCGAACTTCAGTGCATAGCTCACCGAGTACAGCCATTGCACCGCCTGCAGGTAGGCCGGGGCGGTGTTCGGGTCGCCGCGACCATCGACCATCAGGTAGGGCAGGGACGGTACATCGACCGGTACGAACTGGCCGGCGGGCGGGTGATAGAGTGCCCGGTCGCGCTTCTTGAAGTCGATCTTGTCCATCGGGGTCTTCCTCCTGTGCCGAGCATCCCATGCCAGGCCCCCGTCAGCACGCCTGAACCGATTCAGGTGACTTTGCCGAACGAGGGCGAACGGCCCGCGTACGTCCAGGGCCGGAATGCCGCCCTGGGTCATGCGCCCCGTCACGTCCGCGCGGTGCGACAACGTGTCGCAGCCAGAATCGGGCCTTTCCTGCGCTCGATCAATGTCAATGCCTTTCTTAAATGGTGGGTGACGGCCTAAAATTGAAAGGCTGACTCGACCCACCTCCCTACCTGTCTTCCGGACCGGTGGGACCGGCTTTGGCCGGAACAGGCAGGACGGGGAACGGCATTCCCTCGCAATTGGATCGACCGATGATTCCGTTGAAAACCCTTGGGCGCTGGTTGCGCCCGGGCCTGCTGCTGTCGTTGCTGGTGATGCTCACCGGCTGCGATGCCGTGGCCATCCTCAGTCCGAAGGGCCAGATCGGCCAGGATGAGAAGACCCTGCTGATCACGGCCACCGTGCTCATGCTGCTGGTCGTCATCCCGGTCATCATCATGACCCTGACCTTCGCGTGGAAGTATCGCGCCTCCAACACCAAGGCCCGTTACGAGCCGAAGTGGTCCCACTCGACGGCGATCGAGGTGGTGGTGTGGTCCATTCCCTGCATGATCGTGCTGGTGCTGGCGGTCCTGACCTGGCGTTCGTCGCACGCGCTGGACCCGTATCGTCCGCTGGAATCGGACGTCAAGCCGGTCACCATCGAGGCGATCTCGCTGGACTGGAAGTGGCTGTTCATCTATCCGGAAGAGAAGGTGGCGGTCGTCAACGAAATCAAGTTCCCGGTCAACACGCCGCTGAACTTCAAGATCACGTCCGATTCGGTGATGAATGCCTTCTTCATCCCGCACCTGGGCAGCATGATCTACTCGATGGCTGCGATGGAGACCAAGCTCCACCTGATCGCCAACGAGACCGGTGAATTCCCGGGCATGTCCTCGCACTACAGTGGCGCAGGCTTTGCCAAGATGCACTTCACCGCCTACTCGGTCACCGATGCCGAATACCGCCAGTGGCTGGACCAGGTCCGTGCTGGTGAGCAGACCCTGGACAAGGCCTCGTTCAAGGCCCTGGGTGAAGCACGCAACGCCGAGTGGTATCCGGTCACCTACTTCGGCAAGACCGAAGAAGGCCTGTTCGACTGGGTCATCGCCAAGCACATGGGCGACAACAAGCATTACGGCATGAAGCACTCGCACGCCGGTGCCGCCGCTGCCGATGCCGCCAGCCATGAAGCGCACGAGGGGCATGCCCCCAGTGACGCGCATGATTCCAAGGAATCGGGTGAAAACCTGGATGCCACCGAACACGAACACGCTGGCCATGCTGGCCACGCGGGTTCGGGAGAATGAACATGTTGGGAAAACTCTCTCTTGAGTCGATCCCCCACGATCCGATCGTGCTGACCACCCTGGTCGGCGCGGTGCTGGGTGGCCTGGGCGTCATGGCCCTGATCACCAAGTTCAAGCTGTGGGGCTATCTGTGGAAGGAGTGGTTCACCTCGGTGGATCACAAGAAGATCGGCGTGATGTACCTCATCGTCGCCTTCATCATGCTGCTGCGCGGCTTCTCCGACGCGATCATGATGCGTACCCAGCAGGCGCTCGCCGTCGGCGGGTCCGAGGGTTACCTGCCGCCGCATCACTACGACCAGATCTTCACCGCCCACGGCGTGATCATGATCTTCTTCGTGGCGATGCCGCTGATCACCGGCCTGATGAACCTGGCCGTGCCGCTGCAGATCGGTGCGCGCGACGTCGCGTTCCCGTTCGTCAACTCGCTCAGCTTCTGGCTGTTCGTGTCGGGCGCTGTGCTGATCATGCTGTCGCTGTGGATCGGTGAGTTCGCTGCCACCGGCTGGCTGGCGTTCCCGCCGTTGTCGGGCATCGAATACAGTCCAAGCGTCGGCATGGACTACTACATCTGGGGTCTACAGGTCGCAGGCCTGGGTACCACGCTGAGCGGTATCAACTTCTTCATCACCATCCTGAAGATGCGTACCCCCAGCATGAAGCTGATGCAGATGCCGGTGTTCACCTGGACCGCCCTGGTGACCAACGTGCTGATCGTCGCTGCCTTCCCGGTGCTGACCATCACCCTGGTGCTGCTGACCCTGGACCGTTACCTGGGTACGCACTTCTTCACCAATGACGGTGGCGGCAACGCCATGCTGTACATCAACCTGATCTGGATCTGGGGTCACCCGGAGGTGTACATCCTGGTCCTGCCGGCGTTCGGTGTGTTCTCCGAAGTCATCGCGACCTTCTCGCGCAAGGCGCTGTTCGGCTACAAGGGCATGGTCTACGCCACCGCCTGCATCGGCGTGCTGTCGTTCATCGTGTGGCTGCACCACTTCTTCACCATGGGCTCGGGTGCCAACGTCAATGCCTTCTTCGGCATCACGACGATGATCATCTCGATCCCGACCGGCGTGAAGATCTTCAACTGGCTGTTCACCATGTTCCGCGGCCGCGTGCACTTCACCACCCCGGTGCTGTGGACCATCGGCTTCATGGTCACCTTCGTCATCGGCGGCATGACCGGCGTGATGCTGGCGATCCCGGCCATCGACTTCGTGCTGCACAACAGCCTGTTCCTGATCGCCCACTTCCACAACGTCATCATCGGCGGCGTGGTGTTCGGCATGTTCGCCGGCATCACCTACTGGTGGCCGAAGATGTTCGGCTTCCGCCTCAACGAGTTCTGGGGCAAGTGCGCGTTCTGGTGCTGGTTCATCGGCTTCTACGTGACCTTCATGCCGATGTACGTGCTGGGCTTCATGGGCATGACCCGTCGCCTGCAGAGCACCGTCAACCCGGCCTACGAGCCGCTGCTGCTGATTGCCGCCGCAGGTGCCTTCATCGTGGGTGCCGGCATCCTGTGCCAGATCATCCAGGTGGCCGTGTCGATCCGCGACCGCAAGAAGACGGTCGACCTGACCGGCGACCCGTGGGATGCCCGTACGCTGGAGTGGGAAACCTCTTCGCCGCCGGCCTTCTACAACTTCGGCACCCTGCCGGAAGTCACCGAACTGGACGATTTCTGGGAACGCAAGCAGCGTGGTGAAGCCTGGCCGAAGCCGGCCAAGTACACCGACATCCACATGCCGCGCAACACCGGCACGGGCGTTGTCATCGGTGCCTTCAGCCTGGTGTTCGGCTTCGCGATGATCTGGCACATCTGGTGGCTGGCCATCGTCGGCTTCGTCGGCATGATCGCCACGTTCATCTACCGCACCTTCGACCAGGACGTGGACTACTGGGTCCCGGCCGCCGAGGTGGAACGCATCGAGAACGAACACCGCAAGCACCTGGAAGCCCAGGGCCTGGTGAAGTCGGAGCTGAAGGCATGAGCACCAATACCTCGACCCTGAGCCACGGGCACGCCGCGCATGCGGCGGCCCATGGCCATGACGACCACGAGCACCACGACACCGGCGGCAACACCGTCTTCGGTTTCTGGGTGTACCTGATGAGCGACTGCCTCATCTTCGCCTCGCTGTTCGCCACCTACGTGGTGCTGGCAGGCGGCACCGATGGTGGCCCCACCGCGAAGGACCTGTTCGAACTGCCGTTCGTGGCATGGGAAACCGCGCTGCTGCTGACCTCGTCGCTGACCTTCGGCCTGGGCATGATCGCCATGCACCGCAAGCAGATGGGTCAGATGTACCTGTGGCTGGGCATCACCTGGCTGCTGGGCTTCGGCTTCATGTGCATGGAAGTGTGGGAGTTCCAGCACCTGATCCACCAGGGCTACGGTCCGGACCGCAGTGCCTTCCTGTCGGCGTTCTTCGCCCTGGTCGGTACCCACGGCCTGCACGTCAGCGCCGGCCTGCTGTGGCTGCTGGTGATGTTCGTGCAGCTGAAGAAGTACGGCCTGACCCCGACCAACAAGACCCGCATGGCGTGCCTGAGCCTGTTCTGGCACTTCCTGGACCTGATCTGGATCGGCGTGTTCTCCGTCGTCTACCTCAATGGAGCCCTGTAATGGCACATGACAACCATGCACACGACCACGGCACCGGCGGCGAAAGCCATGGCACCGTGAAGTCGTACCTGATCGGCTTCGTGCTGGCGGTGGTGCTGACCGTCATCCCGTTCTGGATGGTGATGTCGGGCGATTTTTCGCGCACCGTCAACGGTGTGGTCATCGCCATCACCGCGGTGCTGCAGATGCTGGTCCACCTGGTGTTCTTCCTGCACCTGGACCGCTCTTCGGAAAGCCGCTGGAACGTCAACGCTGCGGCCTTCACCGTGGTGGTGATCGGCATCATCGTGGTCGGTACCCTGTGGGTCATGCACAACATGAACGTGCACATGATGCACTGACGTCCGCGCGACGTTGCCACGCAGAAAGGCCGCCCTCGGGCGGCCTTTTTGTTTGTCGCGCCCACCGGGAATGGCACGCGCGGTGGTAGTGCCGGCCGCTGGCCGGCAATTACGGGAAGCCGGCCAGCGGCCGGCTCTACCAGGATCCACGCCATGCGTGGATGGGGTCAGAGCCCTTGCCTGCGGCAAGGGATCCGACCCCAAAGCCATTGGCCTCATCCCACCCGGCATGGCCGGCACAGGGGGGGTAGTGCCGGCCGCTGGCCGGCAATTGCGGGAAGCCGGCCAGCGGCCGGCTCTACCAGGATCCACGCCATGCGTGGATGGGGTCAGAGCCCTTGCCTGCGGCCAGGGATCCGACCCCAAGGCCATCGGCCTCATCCCGCCTGGCATGGCCGGCACGGGGGGGAGTGCCGGCCGCTGGCCGGCAATTACGGGAAGCCGGCCAGCGGCCTGCTCTACCAGGAGATCCACGCCATGCGTGGATGGGGTCTCACCCCACCCGGCGCAGGAACTCCTCGGCGTCCATTGGTCGGCCCAGGTGGTAACCCTGCAATTGATCACACCCCAGTTCGCTCAGGTACTCGCGCTGTGCCTGCGTCTCCACGCCCTCTGCCACCACCTGCAGCTGCAGGGTGCGCCCCAGCGCGATGATCGACGAGACGATGGCGGCATCCTCTTCATTGCATTCCAGATCGTGCACGAACGCGCGGTCGATCTTCAGTTCGGTGGCGGGCATGCGCTTCAGGTAGAGCAGGCTGGAATAGCCCGTGCCGAAGTCGTCGATGGCAATGTGCACGCCCATCGCGGTCAGGTCGTTGAGAATCGCCAGGCTGGCGTCCACGTCCTTCATCGCCGTGGTCTCGGTGATCTCCAGGGTCAGGCACGCCGGCTCGATGCGGTGCCGTTGCAGCACTTCGCGCACACTGTCCAGCAGCGCCGGCGAGGCGAACTGCAACGGTGACAGGTTCACCGCCATCGACCATTCGGAATGTCCGGCATCGTGCCACGCGCGCAGCTGTGCACAGGCACGGTCCAGTACCCAGTCACCGATCGGCAGGATCAGACCGCTGCGTTCGGCGATGGGAATGAACACATCTGGCGCCAGCAGGCCCAGCTCGGGATGCTGCCAGCGCAGCAGCGCTTCGGCGCCGGTGGCCGGTGCGCCGGCGGCAGGGAACTTGGGCTGGTAGTGCAGCACCAGCTCGTCGCGGGCGATGGCCTTGCGCAGGTCCTGCAGCAGGCGCAGCTGGCGGTTGGCACTGAGCTGCATCGAGGGGGTGAAGAACGTATAGCCGTTCCGGCCGGTCTCCTTGGTGTGGTACATCGCCGCATCGGCGTGTGCCATCAGCTCGCGCTCGTTGCCGGCATCAGCCGGATACAGGGCGATGCCCAGGCTGGCGCTGACCTGCAGCTCGGCTGCATCCAGCAGGAACGGTTCGCCCGCCGCCGCGATGATCCGCTCGGCGACCACCACTGCATCGTCGGGAACATCGATGGCCAGCACGATCACGAACTCGTCGCCGCCGAGGCGGGCGAAGGTGTCCTGTGGCCGCAGCAGGCCGCCGATACGCTGCGCCACCGCCACCAGCAGGCGATCTCCCAGCTGGTGTCCGTACGCATCATTGACCGCCTTGAAGCCGTCCAGGTCGCAGAACATCACCGCCACCGCCTGGTTGCGCCGCCGCCCCTTCTCGATGGCCTGCTCGATGCGGTCCTGCAGCAGCATGCGGTTGGGCAGCTGGGTCAGCGGGTCGTGCAGGGCGGCCTGGATCAGCCTGTCGTTGGCGTGTGCCAGTGAATCGGCCAGCAGCCCGGTGCGCACGCGCATCTGCCGGTCGAACAGCGAGGCCACCAGGGCGATGCCCAGGGTCGCCACCGTGGTGACGATCACCAGCACCGCCAGCCAACGCGTGTCGATGCCGCCGCTGCCGACCGCGCCGCAGATGCTGCCCTCCGGGAAGCGCGCCGCGGCCATGCCGGTGTAGTGCATGCCGACGATGGCCAGGCCCATCACCAGTGAGGCGAGCAGGCGCAGGCGCGTGGTGTTGCGCTGCTCGGCACGCAGGCGGAAGGCAATCCACAGCGCCGCACCGGCGGCGCCGATGGCAACCGCGATGGAGGCAGCGAACCAGCCCGGGTGATAGTCGATGCCCGGCTGCATGCGCATCGCGGCCATGCCCAGGTAGTGCATGGTGGCAATGCCCAGGCCCATCAGCACGGCGCCGGCCAGCAGACGTCGCCAGGGCAGGCTGGACCGCGACACCAGCCACAGCGCATAGGCCGAGGCGCCGATCGACACGGCCAGCGAGTACAGGGTGATGCCGAGGTCGTAGCCGACCGGAATCGGCAGGTCGAAGGCCAGCATGCCGATGAAATGCATCGACCAGATACCCAGGCCCATCGCCGCCGCGCCGCCGGCCAGCCACCAGCGGGCCACGCGGCCCTCGGCGGTGGCCAGGCGGCCGGCCATGTCCAGCGCCGTGTACGAAGCAAGAATGGCCACCAGCAGGGAGATGGCGACCAGGCTCTGACTGTAACTGCCAGTCATGTTGAATCCAGAGGGGGAGGGAGGGGGCGCCCGCAAGGCGCACGCCCGCGACAGCTATCGGCGCGGGCAGGCGGGACTTGAGCGGTCGCAGCACCTGCGACCCGGCTCGGCTATCCTGCCACGCCTGTTCCCGTTGCTGGAAATCATCCGATGGCCAAAGCCCGCACCGCCTACGTCTGCAATGAATGCGGCGCCGAATTCAGCAAGTGGCAGGGCCAGTGCACCGAGTGCAACGCCTGGAACTCGCTGTCGGAAATCGTGCTGGAGAGCGCGGCGGCGGCCAAGGCGCCGGCGTCGCGCCGGGCGGGTTGGGCGGGCAAGATCGATCCGCCGAAGATCACCGCGCTGAAGGACGTGGAGCAGACCGAGCACCGCCGGGTCAGCACCGGCATCGGCGAGTTCGACCGCGTGCTCGGCGGTGGCCTGGTCGAGGGCGCGGTGGTGCTGGTCGGCGGTGACCCGGGCATCGGCAAGTCGACCCTGCTGCTGCAGGCAGTGGCAAAGATGGCGGCCGAACTGCCGGTGCTGTACGTCACCGGCGAGGAGTCGCTGGCGCAGGTGGCCGGTCGTGCGCACCGGCTGGAACTGCCACTGGATGGGGTCAACGCGCTGGCCGAGACCGGCGTCGAGTCGATCCTGCAGCATGCCTCCAGGGCGGGCCCGCGGCTGATCGTGGCCGATTCGGTGCAGACCCTGTGGACCGAGAGCCTGACCGCCGCGCCGGGTTCGGTCAGCCAGGTGCGCGAGAGCGCGGCGCGGCTGGTGCGTTTCGCCAAGGAGACCGGCACCGCCGTGTTCCTGGTCGGCCACGTGACCAAGGAGGGCGGCATCGCCGGCCCGCGCGTGCTCGAACACATGGTCGATGCGGTGCTGTACTTCGAAGGCGAGAGCGGCAGCCGCTTCCGTTTGCTGCGCGCTTTCAAGAACCGCTTCGGTGCGGTCAACGAACTGGGCGTGTTCGCGATGGGGGACAAGGGCCTGAAGGAAGTCTCCAATCCATCGGCCATCTTCCTGTCCGGCGGCAGCACCCATCAGCCGGGCAGCTGCGTGATGGTCACCCGCGAGGGCACGAGGCCCCTGCTGGTGGAGGTGCAGGCACTGGTCGATGCATCGCCGCTGTCGAACCCGCGCCGTGTCGCGGTCGGCCTGGAGCAGAACCGCCTGGCCATGTTGCTGGCCGTGCTGCACCGTCACGGCGGCGTGCTGGTCGGCGACCAGGACGTGTTCGTCAATGTGGTCGGGGGTATCCGCGTACAGGAGACCGCGGCCGACCTGCCGGTGCTGCTGGCGGTGCTGTCCTCGCTGCAGGACCGGCCGCTGGCGGAAAAGACGATTGCCTTTGGCGAGGTTGGCCTGTCCGGCGAGATCCGCCCGGTGCCCAACGGCGAGGACCGCCTGCGCGAGGCGGCCACCCATGGTTTCAAGCGCGCCATCGTGCCCAAGGCCAACGCGCCCAAGGGCGGTTCGGTGAAGGGCATGGAAGTGATCGCGGTGGAGCGCCTGTCCGAGGCTATCGACGCGGCGTGATGCGCGCGGCCCTGCCTCTACAAACGTCGTATACGGCAACGGTCAGCCTGCCTGTGCTAGTTTTTCCCGCTCGACGAAGGCGCCCTCTGGCGTCTTTCCGTGCCCAGGAGTAAACGATTACATGCAGGACACCACGCCCACCGCCCCCAACGCCGAAATCCGTCGCGCAGGGGTCGATCTCAATGGATTGATGACGGTGCTGGGCAAGCACCTGTATTCCACCCCGATGGTGGCGCTGCGCGAGCTGGTGCAGAACGCGCATGACTCGATCATCCGTCGCCGCATCGAGCAGCCCGGCATCGAAGTACCGTCGCGCATCTCGGTGCAGGTCGATGCCGCTGCCGGCGTGCTGCGCATCACCGATACCGGTGCCGGCCTGACCCGCCAGGAAATCCATGACTACCTGGCTACCGTGGGCGTCGGCTACACCCGGGGCCTGCGCCAGGGCGGGGAGGACGATGAAGGCCTGATCGGCATGTTCGGCCTCGGGTTCCTGTCGGCCTTCGTGCTGGCGCGCAGGGTCAGCGTGCGTACCACCTCGTACCAGACGCCGGAACTGGGTCATCTGTACGTGTCCAGCAATGCCGAGCAGTACACCGTCAGCGAAATGCCGGCGCGCGCGGTTGGCACCGAGGTGGAACTGGAGCTGCATCCGGATTTCCTGCCGCTGGCCAACGAGGCGCGCCTGCACGAGGTGCTGGGCCGCTATTGCGCGCTGCTGTCCGAGCCGATCTTCATCGGTGCTGCGGCCGAGGCGCTCAACCCCGAGCCGCCGCCGTGGCGCAGCCAGGGTGACGTCGTCGTGCATCCGGTGCAGGCGCGTCGCCAGGCGCTGCAGTTCGCTGCGCGCTTCGAGCACGATTTCGAGCCGATCGTCACCGTGCCACTGCGCGCGGATGGCGACAGCGATGCCACCGGCCTGTTGTGGGTCCAGGACGGCGCTACCTACGGCACCAGTGACAACCGCAATCTTTCGGTGTTCGTGCGCGGCATGCTGCTGGACGACGATGCGCGCGACCTGCTGCCGCCGTGGGCGGGCTTCATCGGCGGAGTGATCGAATCCTCGCGGCTGACGCCCACCGCCAGCCGCGAAGACCTGCAGCGCGATGACCAGTACCGGGCCGTGCAGCACGCGCTGCTGGAGGCGCTGATTGATGGCCTGGCCGACGTCGCACGGCAGCAGCCGGAAGCCTGGCGACGCGTTCTCACGCGCCATAATGAGGCCTTGCTGGGCGCGGCGCTGTGCGATGACCGCCTGTTCGACCTGCTGCTGGAGCACGTGCGCGTGCCGACTTCGCAGGGCGACCTGCCGGCCAGTGCGCTGCCGGCGCGTGGTGCCGTGCATGTGATTCTCGACAATGGCGGTGGCTTCGAGGAGATGCTGTTCCGCGCGATGGGGGTACCGGTCGCGCATGGCCACCGCTATGCAGTCGTGCCGTTCCTGCGTCGCTGGGCCCAGGCCAAGGGCCTGCGCCTGGTTGAACTGGGGACCGAGCAGGGTAACCGTGCACTGTTCCGAAGCGATGACAGCCTCGACGAGGCGCAGCTGGCATGGCTGCGCGAGCAGCTGGGCGACGGCGAACAGTTGCTGCCGGCACGCTTCAGCCCCGAGTCGCTGCCGGTGGTGGTGGTGCCCGACCGCGAAGCCGAGCTGAAGCAGCGCCTGGAAGACGACGAGAACGACAAGCGCGTGTCGATGGCCGCGCTGCGCCTGGCCCGGCAGTTCACCGCACGCATCGAGTCGCGCGCGCCGTCGCGGCTGTACCTCAATCTCGACAACCCGGCAGTGCAGGCGCTGCTGCGCGCCCAGCGCGAGGGGCATCCACAGGCCGAAGCCGCAGCCCGTCTGCTGCGCTCACTGAAGATCATCGTCGCCGCGCAGGGCCGCCCGCTGGCACGCGCGAACGCTACGCCCGGCCCGGATCTCAACGGCGCCTTTACCGATATTGCCGGTGCCCTGCAGCAGATGCTGCGCTGAGCACCGTACCTTCTCATCCAGCCTTTGCTAGACAGGAGCACTTACCCCATGGACATCTGGAACTGGGTCGAAAAACTGCAGGGTGACCTGCGCCAGGCCGGCCAGGCGCAGAACGCGCACCTGCTGAACCGTCTCGCCGACGAGGTGAGTGAACTGCAGATCGACCGCGTCGATGCATTGCTGCCCGAAGCGCGTGCGCTGGGCAAGGCGCTGGACAACCCGTGGGTCGACGTCTATGTCGGCCACTGGGCGCTGCGCAACCGCGTCGGCAACCGCGTCGAAGGCGAGAGCGCGCTGGGCGAAGCGGTGGCGCTGTTCGAACGTGCGCACCGTGAGGACACGCTGGAATGCCCGCAGTCGATCTGCGTGACCCAGGATCTGGCTGCCTGCTATGGCAACATCGATGGCCCGGGCTGGGTGCCCGAGCGCATCGAGGTCTGCGATGAAACACTGGGTCGCATCGACCCGAGCTGGGCCTGTTTCCAGTGCCTGAGCTGCGAGAAGGCCGATGCGCTGCTCGATGATGGTCGTGGCCAGGCGGCGCTGGATTACCTGCAGGCGCAGGCCGATGCCGTGGAGGCCTGTGGCAAGGAAGTGTTCGACAGCTTCCCGGAGATGCAGATCAAGATCCTGCTGGGAATGGGCCGTGCCGATGAGGCACTGGCACTGATCGAAAAGCGGGAGGCCGAAGTTGCTGCGTCCGGAGAATACGAGCCGGCCAACTGCACGGTGCCGCGCCGCCTGTCCAAGGCCTGGGCGCTGGCCCAGCTGGGCCGCGACGAAGAGGCGCTGCAGCAGCTGGTGCCGTGGAGCGAGCTGACTCCGAACTACTGGCGCCTGTGGGCCAACACCGCCGCCGCGCTCTGCCAGCGGGATCCTGCGCGCAATACCTGGGATCTGGGCACGCGCTTCAACACGATCATCGAGCACTTTGCCCGGGTCGGATCGCATCGCCTGCTGATCGAAGTGGCAGCGCTGAGCCTGGAGCTGGCGCTGCAGCGTGGTGCGCGCTGGGTGGCACTGCGGCAGCTGGAACTGGCCCGCACGCATCTGGCGCAGCTGCGCCAGGATCGTGGTGCTGCGGCGCTGGTGGCCGGCCTGGCCGCGCGCATCGACGCGTTGCCGGATGTCGCACCGCTGCCGGTGCCGGCGGGCGAGCTGCTGGCATGGCTGGACGCGCAGGGCGAACAGAACCAGTCGCGCGATCCCGAGCGCGAAGCGCAGTGGTTGCTGCAGGCGCATGCCGAGTTGCCCGATGACGAGGCGCTGGCCGAGATGGCGGCCAGCGCACTCAATGCCTGCGGCGCGCAGCCCGAGGCGCGCGCGCTGCTGTGGCGGTTCGTACGCAGCCATGCGCAGAACGATGGTCCCGCGGCCTACACGTTGATGCGCTGGCTGGCCGAACAGGGCGACGACGATGGCCTGCGCCAGCTGGCCGATCTCTATCGCGGCAGCGTGCCGGTGTTCGCGCACTGGTGCGAGGTGCAGCGTGCACGCCGCGTGTCCGACTGGCCGGCGCTGGAGCAGGCGGCCCGATCCCTGCTGGAGCTGTCTCCGGGCTCGCACGGCGCGCGCGGCACGCTGGCGCGCATGTACATGGAAACCGGCCGCTTCAGCGAAGCACAGGCCTGCTATGCGCAGCTGGTTGAATTGCTGGAAGATCCGAATGCCGCGCATTGGGACCACATGAGTGCCGCCAGCGCGGCGCGGGATTGGGACGCCGTGCGTCGCTCGGCGAAGGCGATCGGCATGGAGCTGTCCAGCCTGGAAGGCGTGGTCGAAGAGCCGTGGGGCTGGGTGATCATCCGCAGCGAAGAGAACGGTGAGCCGATGGAGTACTACGCCCGTCGCAGCGGGCCGGTGACCGCGCGCATCGTCGAGAACGCGCCGTCCAACCGCGCCCAGCAGGTGGGCGACTGGGTGGTGTTCGATGCCGCGCTGGTGCATCCGGCACCCGAGGAGGAGGAAGCACGCGAGCATTTCATCCCGACCTATGCGCAGGTGCATGTGCTGGAACGCGGCGGCTTCGCCCGCAGCTGGATGATCGATGGCGCGCACCCGGGCGAAGAGGCCTGGAACGTCTTCGTTGAGGCGGCCGAAGCACAGGGTTGGAAGGTGTGGTCGCACAGCCGCCCGGACTACACCGTCACCGACCCCGATGTGGAAGAGGGTACGCTGCCCGGCCTGCTGTTCACCGTGGCCCAGCCGCAGGACCATGCACCGCTGGCGCTGCACCGCTTCCTCCAGCAGCAGACCGCGACGTGGCCGCATCCGCATTGCTGGCTGCGCCTGGCCGAAGCCTGCGACCAGGATCGCCAGCCGCACCTGGACGTGATCGAGCGTTACGGGTTGTAAGCCGGGTATCGGGTAGTGCCGGCCGCTGGCCGGCAGCGCCGGGATATCCTGTAGTGCCGGCCAGCGGCCGGCACTCCCTCAAGGAGAAATACATGCGAAAGACAGGGATGTTCGTGATCGCCGGGCTGCTGCTGGCCCCCACCGTGCAGGCTGCTCCCGCCTGCCGGGAGCCTGCGGCTGTGGCCCGCGCCTTCTACGAGGCGACGACCGGCAACGGTGATCTGCTGGATCCGCCGGCCGCGCTGGTCAGCGCGGCCTTCGGCAAGGCGCTGCGTGATGAGCGTGCCTGCCAGCAGCGCGAGGAGGGCATCTGCACGATCGATTCCGATCCGTGGCTGGATGCGCAGGATGGCGACATCGACAGCCCCGTGCGTTACAGCTGGAAAGAGGCCTCGGCGACCACTGGCCAGGTAGAAATGCGATATTTGGTCTGGAAAAAGGCCTACGTGACCCGGTTGCCGATGGTGCGCCAGGGCCAGGGCTGCTGGCAGGTCGATGACATCCTCACCAACAGCGGCCGTTCGGTGCGGAAGATCCTGGCGCAGCCGGTGCCCTGACCGGCGGCAGCATCCACGCAGGGTGCGGTCCAGTTGCCGGCCAGCGGCCGGCACTACCAGGTGATGTTGGGTGGGTGCCGACCGTTGGTCGGCACGCTTCTATCGCGTATGCCCGAACACCAGTTCGATCACGAACTGGCTGCCGAAGAACGCCAGCAGCAGCAACAGCATTGCCGCCAGCGTCCAGTGCACCGCCTTCATGCCGCGCCAGCCGTAGCGGCGGCGGCCGACCAGCAGCACGCCGAACACGACCCACGACAGCACGCTCAGCACGGTCTTGTGCACCAGCTTCTGTGCCAGCAGGTCATCGACGAACAGCACGCCGGTGACCAGGGTCAGGGTCAGCAGCGCGAAGCCGACGATGATCACCCGGAACAGCAGTGATTCCAGGTCGGCCAGCGGCGGCAGCGCCCGCAGCCACGGCCGGAACTCGCGGCGACGCAGTGCGCGTTCCTGCAGCCACAGCATGATTGCCAGCAGCGCGGCGATGCTCAGCGTGGCGTAGGCCAGCAGCGCCAGCCAGGCGTGGCTGGCCAGGCGCCAGCCCAGCACTTTGCTCGGTTCGTGGCCGTAGCCGTGGTAGGCCAGCAGCAGCACGGCAGCCAGCGGGAACACCACCACGCCCAGCGCCGACATCCGCCCTCGTGCGCCGACCAGCGAGGTCAGCCAGGCCATGCCCAGGCCGACCAGCGACAGCGCGGCGAAAAAGTGCATGTCCGGCCCGCCGTTGGTGCGCATCGCCACCATCACGTGGTAGCTGCCATGCAGCAGCATCGCCGGCAGGGCCGGCCACAGCCAGGTGGGCGAGCCGGTGGTTTCATCGCGGCCGAGCGCGCGCACCAGCAGGGCACTGGCAGCCAGGTAGAGCAGGACGGCGATGAGAACGATTGTCATCGTTGCAGTTTCGCATACCCCTGCGGTGGTGGCGACGGTCCCGTGGCCGCAGTCCGGGGAGACAGCCGGACCCGTTATACTGTCTGCCTTATTGTCCCCCGCTTTCAGACAGGTTGCGCCGCATGTTCGAGTCCCTGACCCAGCGCCTTTCCGGCACCATCGAGCGCCTGCGTGGCCGTGGCCGCCTGACCGAGGAGAACATCCGCGAGGCGACCCGCGAAGTGCGCATCGCGCTGCTCGAAGCCGACGTTGCGCTGCCGGTGGTGCAGGCCCTGATCGAGCGCATCAAGGTACGAGCGGTTGGCCAGGAAGTGCTGAAGTCGCTGACCCCGGGCCAGGCGCTGATCAAGGTCGTGCGCGACGAGCTGACCGCGGTGATGGGCGCCGAAGCCAGCGACCTGAACCTCAATGTGCCCGCGCCGGCCATCATCCTGATGGCGGGCCTGCAGGGCGCCGGCAAGACCACCACGGTGGGCAAGCTGGCCAAGCACCTGAAGGAAAAGCGCAAGAAGAAGGTGATGGTGGTCTCGGCCGACGTCTACCGTCCGGCCGCGATCGAGCAGCTGAAGACCCTGGCCGAGCAGGTCGGCGTGCTGTTCTTCCCGTCCAGTGCCGACCAGAAGCCGGAAGCCATCGTCCGTGCCGCCATCGACGACGCGCGCAAGTCGTTCGTCGACGTGCTGCTGGTCGATACCGCCGGCCGCCTGGCCATCGACGAAGCGATGATGGCCGAGATCAAGGCCCTGCACGCTGCGGTGAACCCGGCCGAAACCCTGTTCGTGGTCGACGCCATGACCGGCCAGGACGCGGCCAACACCGCCAAGGCCTTCGGCGATGCCCTGCCGCTGACCGGCGTGGTGCTGACCAAGACCGACGGTGACGCCCGTGGCGGTGCCGCACTGAGCGTGCGCTACATCACCGGCAAGCCGATCAAGTTCGTCGGCGTCAGCGAAAAGCCGGAAGGCCTGGACGTGTTCCACCCGGACCGTATCGCCAGCCGCATCCTCGACATGGGCGACGTGCTGTCGCTGGTCGAGCAGGTCGAGCAGCAGGTCGACAAGGACAAGGCGGCCAAGCTGGCCGAGAAGGTCGCCAAGGGCAAGAAGTTCGACCTGAACGACATGCGTGACCAGCTCGAGCAGATGCAGAACATGGGCGGCATCGGCGGCCTGATGGACAAGCTGCCGGGCCTGGGCAACATCCCCGACCATCTGAAGCAGCAGGTCAGCCAGGGCAAGGAAGTGCCGCGCATGATCGCCATCATCAGCTCGATGACCAAGAAGGAACGGCGCAACCCGAACCTGCTGAACGGCTCGCGCCGCGCGCGCATCGCCAAGGGCTCGGGCGTGACGCCGGCTGACGTCAACAAGCTGATGAAGCAGTACATGCAGATGGAAAAGATGATGAGCAAGATGGCCGGCGGCGGCATGAAGGGCATGCTGCGCAGCATGAAGGGCATGATGGGCGCCATGGGCGGCCGCGGCATGCCGTTCCGTTGATGCAGCGACGGGGCCGGCGCGCATTGCGACGCGGCCCCGGTCACAATGACTGGCGTATGCTGGATGGCGACTTCTCCAACAGGTATGTCGCGTGAATGCATCGCCGATTCTTGAACGCGCCGACACCTTCTGTCGGCGTTTTTCATTGCAGCTTCCGATCCTGCTGGCACCGATGGCCGGTGCCTGCCCGGTGCCGCTGTCGGCCGCGCTGGCCAATGCCGGCAGCATGGGCGCGATGGGTGCGGTGCTGTCGCCGGCCGCCGATATCGGCCGCTGGATGGATGACTTCCGCGCCGCTTCCAATGGCCCGGCGCAGGTGAACCTGTGGGTGCCGGATCCGGTGCCGACCCGTGACGTTGCCGCCGAGGCTGCCAGCCGCGCCTTCCTGACGCAGTGGGGCCCGGACGTGCCGGCCAGCGCCGCCGATGCCACGCCCGCCGACTTCGAAGAACAGTTCGCCGCACTGCTGGCCGCACGCCCGGCGGTGGCCTCGACCATCATGGGTGTGTTGCTGCCGCGCCACGTGCAGCAGTTGAAGGATGCCGGCATTGCCTGGATCGCCTGCGCGACCACCTTGTCCGAAGCGCGTGCAGCACAGGACGCCGGTGCCGATGCGGTGGTGGCGCAGGGCATGGAAGCGGGCGGCCATCGCGGTGCGTTCGATCCGGCGATGGCCGAGCGCCAGCTGGTCGGCCTGTTCGCGCTGCTGCCGCGCCTGGCCGATCACCTGCAGATCCCGGTGATTGCCGCCGGCGGTATCGCCGATGGCCGCGGTATCGCCGCCGCGCTCACGTTGGGGGCCAGCGCGGTGCAGATCGGCACCGCGTTCCTGCGCACGCCCGAAGCAGCGATCGCCTCGGCATGGGCCGATGGGCTGGCCGCCAGCGAACCGGAAGACACCTGGCCGACCCGCGCCTTCAGCGGCCGCCTGGGCCGCGGCCTGGCGACCGCCTATGTGCGCGCCGCTGCCGCAGAAGGCGCCCCGGCGCCACGCCCGTACCCGGTGCAGCGCGGGCTGACCGCGCCGATGCGCAAGCAGGCCGCGCAGGAAAACCGCCTGGCGGCGATGCAGGCCTGGGCCGGGCAGTCGGCGTGGATGGCGCCGGCACAGCCGGCCGCCGACGTGCTGCGCGGCATGTGGAGCCAGGCGCAGGCGCTGCTGCGATGACGGTGACCTGCAACGGCCTGCCGGCACAGGTCGAGGATCTGCTGCCGGCGCTGGTCAACTACGGCCATTTCACCTCGCTGCAGGTGCGCGACCACGCGGTGCAGGGACTGGACCTGCATCTGGCGCGGCTGTCACAGGCGACCCGTGAACTGTTCGGCAGCGAGCTGGATACGGTGCAGGTGCAGACCTGGATGGCACAGGCCCTGCAACAGGCCGGCCTGGCCGATGCCTCGCTGCGGGTGACGGTGTACTCGCGCCGGTTCGATTTCCGCAACCCGCTGGCGGCGGTGCCGGTGGACGTGCTGGTGGCAGTATCAGCGCCGGTGGCCCTGGTCGCGCCCAAGCGCGTGCGCAGCGTGGTCTGGCAGCGCGAAATGCCGCAGATCAAGCACGTGGGCACGTTTGGCCTGTTCGCCGAGCGCCGAGCGGCGATGGCCGAAGGATTCGACGATGTGCTGTTCGTGACCGCTGATGGCGACGTGAGTGAAGGCAGCACCTGGAATCTGGCCGTGCACGATGGTGAACGGCTGCTCTGGCCGCAGGCGCCGGCCCTGCGCGGTACGGCCGAAGCGCTGCTGAAGCGGCATTGGCCCGATGCGCAGTTGACGCGGCCGTTGGCGCTGGCTGAACTGGGCAGTGTGAAGGCCGCTTTTGCCTGCAACGCCAGCGGCCTGTGGGCGCTGGAGGCCATCGACGGGCATCTCCTGCCAAGCTCGCAGGCGCTGGCTGAACAGAGCAGGGCGGTGCTGGCGGCGGTGGCTTGGCAGGGGCTGGGGCCAGATCCCTTTTGCGCCGCAAAAGGGATCTGACCCCAAGCGAACCCCCCGGGGTTGGCTCGGCCGGACTCTGCCGCTATAATCGCCCGCTTACCTCGCCATCCTGGCGACTGGGCAATAGGAAAAACACCATGGTCAAGATTCGACTGACCCGCGGCGGCGCCAAGAAGCGTCCGTTCTACCACATCATCGTCACCGACGTGCGCAGCGCGCGCGACGGCCGCAACATCGAGCGCGTTGGTTTCTACAACCCGGTCGCCCAGGGCGGCGAGAAGCGCATCGAGCTGGACCTGGCCCGCGTTGACCATTGGGTCAAGAACGGCGCCCAGCCGACCGACAAGGTCCGCAACCTGATCAAGGAAGCGACCAAGTCCCAGGCCGCTGCGGCCTGATCCTGACGGGCCACGCTTCGGCGTGGCCCTCTTGGTTGAAGCAGATGAAAGATATCGAGCGCCGCATCCTGCTGGGCAGGGTTGTCGGCGCTTTTGGTGTGCGCGGCGAGATCAAGCTCGAGTCCTGGACCGAGCCACGTTCCGCCATTTTCCGTTACCAGCCGTGGATCGTGCGCAGCCCGTCCGGCGTGGAAACCACGATTGAAGGTGTGCGTGGCCGCGACAGTGGCAAGCACCTGGTCGCCCGGTTCCCCGGCGTCGAGGACCGCGATACCGTTGAAGCGATGCGCGGCACCGAGATCTACGTGGCCCGCAGTGCCCTGCCACCGCCGAAGCCCGATGAGTATTACTGGGTGGACCTGGAAGGCCTGGACGTGAAGACCACCGAGGGCGTTGCCCTGGGCCAGGTCTCGCACCTGTTCAGCACCGGCGCCAACGACGTGGTGGTGGTCCGGGGTGACCGCGAGCGGATGATCCCGTTCGTGCAGCCGGACTTCGTCAAGTCGGTCGATTTCGAGGCCAACCTGGTCGTGGTCGACTGGGATCCCGAGTTCTGAGTGTGAGCATGCGTTTCGACGTCATCACCCTGTTCCCCGAGTTCCTCGCCCAGTCCGCTGGACTGGGCGTGGTCGGGCGCGCGCAGGAGAAGGGGTTGTTCAGCCTGCATGGCTGGAATCCCCGTGATTACGCCGAAGGCAACTACCGCCGGGTGGACGACCGTCCATTCGGTGGCGGCCCGGGCATGGTGATGCTGATCGAGCCGTTGCAGGCCTGCCTGCAGGCGATCCGCGATGCTGATCCGACCCCGGCGCGGGTGATCCATCTCAGCCCGCAGGGGGCGCCGTTGACTCAGGCCAAGGTGCGGGAACTGGCGGCGTTGCCGCGCATGGTCCTGCTCTGTGGCCGCTACGAGGGCATCGACGAGCGTTTCCTGGAAGCCAATGTCGACGAGGAAATCTCCCTCGGCGACTATGTGCTGTCGGGTGGCGAGCTGGGTGCGGCGGTCATCATCGACGCCGTGGCCCGCCTGCAGGACGGGGCCCTGAATGACGCTGAATCAGCGGCCCAGGACAGCTTCGAAGGTGATCTGGGCCTGCTCGACTGTCCGCACTACAGCCAGCCGGCCCAGCACCCTCTGGGCGACGTGCCGGACGTGCTGCGCTCAGGCAACCATGCGGCCATCGCCGCGTGGCGCCGCCAGCAGTCGCTGGTCCGTACCGCCCAGCGGCGCCCGGACCTGCTGGATGAACAGGCGCTGGGCAAGGCCGACCGCACGCTGCTGGAACAGGGCCGTCAGGCCCAGAAACAGAAGGCCGACCCCTAGCGCAGGGCCGGCTTTATCGGCTATCATGGCCAATTACCGCCAGCCTAGGCCGGCGCGCAGTACCCACAACAAACGTGCAGCACAGTCCGGTGACTGCATGAGCCCACGTTGTCTACATGACACGCCCACCCGAACAAGAATCGGTGTAACCCATGAGCAAGCTGAACAAGTCCATCGTTGCGGAATTCGAATCCGCCCAGATCACCCGTGAACTGCCGAAGTTCAGCCAGGGCGACACCGTTGTCGTCAACGTGAAGGTGAAGGAAGGCAGCCGCGAGCGCGTGCAGGCCTACGAAGGCGTCGTCATCGCCACCAAGAACGCCGGCCTGAACTCCTCGTTCACCGTGCGCAAGATCTCGCACGGCTACGGCGTCGAGCGCGTGTTCCAGACCCACAGCGCCATCATCGACTCGGTCGAAGTGAAGCGTCGTGGCAAGGTCCGCGCCGGCAAGCTGTACTACCTGCGTGGCCTGGAAGGCAAGGCTGCCCGCATCAAGGAAGACCTGGCTGCCGCTGCTGCCGCCAAGGCTGCCCGTCTGGCCGAAAAGGCCTGATAAACAACTTCGGTTGTTGCCGCGACGGCCACCTTCGGGTGGCCGTTTGCGTTTTCGGCAGCGCATCGGCCACGATCAGGTGATGAACGACATCAACCCGCGCTATCCCGCCGTGATCCAGTCGGCGTTGCGCTTCCTCGACGGCAAGGGATTGGCGCGTGTGCAGTCGGCGCCGTTGCTGCATCGCCTGCTGTGGCGCATGGGCATCGCACTGCCACCGCCGATCCTGGCCGGCTTCGGTACCAATGCGCTGGTGCAGGGCCTGTTGTTCGGGCTGTTCTGGACCGCGCTGATGTGGCTGATGCTGTGGCAGGGCAGTGAGCGTCCGCTGGCGCTGCTGCTGGTGGCCGGGCTGTTGGCCGGAGCGCTGTTCGGCATGGTGATGGCGGCGCTGATGCGCGCGCTGCGCCGGCACCGCAAGCTGCCGGAGTGGCGCCAGTTCCGCGCGGGGCAGGCGGACTGAGCCGATGGCGCACTGCGCCGTGACCGCCCGGCACAGGCCGCGGTAGGCTGCCGGCATCATCCCGATGGACGTGCCGTGCGATGCCTGCCAAGCGAACCGCACCTTCCGCTGCGCACAAGCTGTTGTCAGGCGGTAATCCGCAGATCGCCAAGGGCGAGGGCGATGCCACGGTACAGGCCTATATCGCGGCGATGCCGGACTGGAAGCGGCCGATCGGCGCACGGCTGGATGCGCTGGTCGAACAGGCCGTACCCGGGGTGCACAAGGCGGTGAAGTGGAACTCGCCGATGTATGCGGTGGCCGCGGGCGAAGGCTGGTTTCTCAGCTTCCATTGCTTCACCCGCTATATCAAGGTGGCGTTCTTCCGCGGCGCTGCGCTGAAACCGGTGCCGCCGGAGCCGTCCAGGAGTGCCGATACGCGCTACCTGCACATTGCACAGGATGGCGTACTGGATGAAGCCCGGTTTCTTGACTGGGTGCGCCAGGCCGCGGCATTGCCCGGCGAACACATGTAAGCCCACCGTTCTGATCTCCTTGCCGACGAGAGCCGCTGATGGCCACGCATGCACCCAACCCGGCTGATGCCGGAACCCCGGCCGCCGAACTGATCGATGCGCGCATCGCCGAACTGGGCGACTGGCGTGGCGAAGCGCTGGCACGCGTGCGTGCGTTGATCCATGAGGCGCTGCCCGACGTGCAGGAAACCTGGAAATGGCGGGGTACACCGGTGTGGGAGCACAACGGCATCCTGTGCACCGGCGAGACCTACAAGCAGGCGGTGAAGCTGACGTTTGCCAATGGCGCGGCGCTGGCCGATCCGAAGGGCCTGTTCAACGCCAGCCTGGAGGGCAACACGCGGCGCGCGATCGATATCCATGAAGGCGCGATGCCGGATGCCGCCGCGTTCAAGGCGTTGATGCGCGCGGCGGCGACGTTCAACGCGGCGAAGAAGAAGAAGCGGTAGAGCCGGCCGCTGGCCGGCTGTGCCGCGATGCTGCTGGAGAGGTGTGAGGTTGCCGGCCAGCGGCCGGCACTACCGTGGCGTTCACTGGCCCATGAGGTTGCCGGCCAGCGGCCGGTATTACCGCATCGGTGCGGCATCCGGGTCGGCCACTGGCGACGGCGGGCAAGCCGGAATTTCCGACGGCGTGGCCAGTTCCTCGGCGTGCGAGGGCTTGCTGATCATCTTCGCCTTGCGCCAGCCGCCCCAGCGGTAATACGCCAACGACAGCAGCATCGACACCAGCGAGCTGACCGGGAAACTCCACCAGATCGCATCGGCGCCCCAATACGGCTGCAGCAGCTCGGCGAACGGCACGCGAACGCCCCACAGCGAACCAGCCAGGATCAGCAGCGGCGGGATCACCGCACCGGTGGAGCGCACCACGCCGGAGATCACGAAGCTGACGCCGAAGAACAGGAACGAGCCGATCACCACGTGGTTGAGATGACGGGCAATGTCCAGCGCCTGGCTGGCCGGCGGCAGGAACAGGGCCAGCAGCTGGCGATCAAACAGGACCAGCGGCAGGATCAGCGCGCCGGTCAGCAGGAAATTGAACAGCACGCCCTGGCGTGCGGTGCCGCGTACGCGGTCCCAGCGCTGCGCACCGACATTCTGCGCCGCCATCGAAGAGCACGCCGCGCCGATCGCCATCGCCGGCATCTGCAGGTAGTTCCACAGCTGCAGGGAAGCGCCGTAACCGGCGGCGGTGTCGGTGCCGTACTGGTTGACCATGGTCATCAGCAGGATCACCGACAGCGAGATCAACACCATCTGCAGGCCCATCGGCACACCCTTGAGCACCAGCGCTTTCAGGATGGTCAGGTCGAGCTTGAACAGGCGCATGTCGGCGCGGCCCAGCCACAACGTGTGGCGCTTGTGCCGCATGTACAGCAGCAGGCCGGCCAGCGACAGCGTCTGCGCGACGAGCGTGGCCCAGGCCGAGCCGGCGATGCCCAGCGCGGGGAACGGCCCCATGCCGAAGATCAGCACCGGGTTCAGCACGATGTCCAGTGCCACCGACACCATCAGGAAACGGAACGGCGTGCGCGAGTCACCGGCACCGCGCAGCGCGGCGGTGAGGAAGGCGAACGCATACAGCGTCGGCATCGCCAGGAAGATGATCTGCAGGTAGGCCTCGGCCAATGGCAGCGAGGCGGCCGGCGTGCCCATCGCCGCCAGCAGCGGATGGGCCATGAACCAGCCGGCGATGGCGATGATCACTGACAGGCCGATGAAGAAGGTGGCGCTGGTACCCACCACGCGCCGCGCCTGCGCGATGTCGCGCGCGCCGATCGCCTGGCCGATCAGGATGGTCGAGGCCATGCCGAAGCCGAACACCGAGCCGATCAGGAAGAACATGATGTTGTTGGCGTTCGCGGTGGCGGTCAGTGCCGCCTCGCCGAGGAAGCGCCCGACCCAGACCGCATTCACCGAACCGTTCAGCGACTGCGCGATGTTGCCGGCCAGGATCGGCAGGGAAAACAACAGGAGATTGCGGCCGATCGGGCCGGAGGTCAGGTCAAGCGGCGCTTTGGCCATGGAGTGGTGATCGAATCCCGGGAGGCGCACACTAGCACCAAGCCGGTTTGCGGGATGTGGCAATGCGTCAACGACTGCAGGTGAAGCGAAGGCTGGCGCTGGCCTTGATCGGCGCCGCGCTGGCCGCATGTTCGACAGGTGACCGGCTGGGCGATACCCAGGTGCGGCCAACCGACCGCCCCGAGTGCCTGGTCGGCAGCCAGCGCCAGGATCTTTCCGCCGGCGTTCCCACCCTGATCGGGGGCAGCGGCTGCCGCACCGACCCCGACAACCCGCGTCCCCTGAACAAGCGAACGGAGTAGTCCCTGCCGATGACCGAGCTTTCCGCGCTGTCGCCCAGTGTCCGCCTGGACATCTGGCTGTGGGCGGCCCGTTTCTTCAAGACCCGCAGCCTGGCCAAGCAGGCCATCGAAACCGGCAAGGTCAGCGTCGCCGGGCAGCGCCCGAAATCCTCACGCGCAGTGCGCGTCGGTGAGCAGCTGCAGGTCGACCGCGGCGAAGAGCATTTCGAGATCCAGGTGCTGGGCCTGAGCGACCAGCGCGGGCCGGCGCCGACGGCGCAGCAGTTGTATGCCGAGAGTGAGGCCTCGAAGGCGCGCCGTGCCGAACAGCGCGCGTTGCGCATCGCGGCGCGCGATGGTTTCCAGCCGCCGGAGCACAAGCCGGACAAGCGCGCACGGCGGTTGATCCGCGCGCTCGGCGATATCGACGCGTTGTAAGCAGCAGGGCGCCAGACCGGATCCGGCGCCCCCTTGGCTCAGCGCTTGCCGCCCAGCAGGCTGCCGCCGATCTTCAGCAGATCGCCCACGCCGAGCTGGCCGTCACCGTCCTGGTCCAGCAGGCTGCCGAGCAGGCCGCCGGCAAGACCGCCCTGCTGCTGCACCTGCTGCTTTTCCTGGCCGAGGGCCTGGCTGAGCGAGCCGGCGTCGGCCTGGCCGCCACCGAGGCGCTGGGCGAGGAAAGCCATCACGATCGGTGCGAGGATCTGCAGCAGCTGGCTGGTGCGGCCACTGTCGAGCTGGGTGGCCTGGGCCAGGCCGGTTTCCACCTTCTGCTGGTTGCCGCCGAAGATGTGGCCGAGGATGCCGGCGCCATCGCTGGCGGCACCACCGCCACCGCCGCCCAGTACCGAACCGAGCACGCTGCCCAGGTCCAGCCCACTGTGGTTGTTCTGCAGCGCGCCGAGCAGCGCCTGCGCGCCCTGCGGCTGCGAGGCGTTGTTGCCCAGCGCGCCCATCAGCACCGGCAGCGCGGCACTGATCGCACCGGAAGCCTGGGTGTCGCTGATGCCGAGCTGCTGCGACACCTGCTGCAGCGGTGCGCCCTGCAGTTTGGCGAGAAGTTCGTCGGTGAGGCTCATCTGCGGAATCCTTGATTGGGGTGGGGCGTGCAGAAGGTACGACGCGGACCGTTAAAACGGCGACGCCGCCTCACGGGGAGGCGGCGTGCTGTTCACGGGGCAGGGCGATCAGAGCTCGATGTCTTCGGCGCCCGGGGTCGCGGTGGGGAAGTCCGCTTCCGGCTGCGCCGGCTTGAACGGATCCGAAGGCTGGCTGGCCAGCGCCTTCAGCGCTGCGGCAACGCCAGCGCCATAGGCCGGGTCGGCCTTGCTGCAGTTGTCGATGTGGCGCTGCTTGATGAAGTCCGGCGCATCGCCCAGGGCGCGGGCGGTGTTGGCGAACAGGCGGTCCTTCTGTGCCTGGTTGTAGCTGCGGAACAGCGCACCGGGCTGGCTGAAGTAGTCGGCGTCGTCCTCACGGAAATTCCAGAAGTCGGCGTCACCGCGGATCTTCATCGGCGGCTCGCGGTACTGCGGCTGTTCCTGCCACTGGCCGTAGCTGTTCGGCTCGTAGTGCGGCAGGCCGCCGTAGTTGCCGTCCACGCGCATCGCACCGTCGCGGTGGTTGCTGTGCACCGGGCAGCGTGCGGCGTTCACCGGAATCTGGTGGTGGTTCACGCCCAGGCGGTAGCGCTGCGCATCGGAATAGGCGAACAGGCGTGCCTGCAGCATCTTGTCCGGCGACGGGCCGATGCCGGGCACCAGATTGCTCGGTGCGAACGCGGATTGCTCCACGTCCTGGTACCAGTTGACCGGGTTGCGGTTCAGTTCGAACTGGCCCACTTCGATCAGCGGGTAGTCGCTCTTCGGCCACACCTTGGTCAGGTCGAACGGATGGATGCGGTAGGTTTCCGCCTCCAGCTCGGGCATGACCTGGATGAACAGCTTCCACTTCGGGAAGTCGCCCTTCTCGATTGCGGCGAACAGGTCGCGGCCGTGGCTTTCGCGGTCATGGCCGACCAGGATCTGCGCCTGCGCGTCGGTCAGCGATTCGATGCCCTGCTGGCTGACGAAGTGGAACTTCACCCAGAAGCGCTCGCTGTCGGCGTTGGTGAAGCTGTAGGTGTGCGAGCCGAAGCCGTGCATGTGGCGGAAGCTGCGCGGGATGCCGCGGTCGCTCATCACCACGGTCACCTGCAGCAGGGCTTCGGGCAGCAACGTCCAGAAGTCCCAGTTGTTGCGCGCGCTGCGCAGGTTGGTATGCGGGTCGCGTTTCACGGCCTTGTTGAGGTCGGCGAACTTGCGCGGGTCGCGCAGGAAGAACACCGGCGTGTTGTTGCCGACCAGGTCCCAGTTGCCTTCTTCGGTGTAGAACTTCAGTGCGAAGCCGCGGATGTCACGCTCGGCGTCGGCGGCGCCACGCTCGCCGGCCACCGTGGTGAAGCGCGCGAACATCTCGGTCTGCTTGCCGACCTTCTCGAACAGCTTGGCACGGGTGTACTTGCTGATGTCGTGGGTGACGGTGAAAGTACCGAACGCGCCCGAGCCCTTGGCGTGCATGCGGCGCTCGGGAATGATCTCGCGGTTGAGGTTGGCCAGCTTCTCCAGCAGCCAGACGTCTTCCATCAGCAGCGGGCCACGTGGGCCGGCGGTCTTGCTGTTCTGGTTGTCCACCACCGGTGCGCCGAAGGCCGTGGTCATCGGCGTGACCGGATCATCGCCGTGCTTCTGCTTGGGCGTGGTGCTCAGTTCACGCTGCTGCTGGGTGCCTTCCGCAGGCGACGGCGCGGTGTGATACGGGCACTTGGGGCTGTTGTTATCGGACTGGCTCATGGCTGGCTCCTGCGGGTGAAGACGGGGTGGAACATCTTCACTCGACTTTAGCTATGGCCAGATGAAATGAATAATCGAATGAATCATTCACTTCTATAGCTTCTGTCTATCGATTGTCGGGAATTCATTGCCGGGGCCTTGTTCCGGTCGCCCGGCGGCTCGCATCCCGACACGCTCCGATCATGGGCCAGCAGTGCTCGATTCGACGATGCGCACCGGGCGCGCTAGGCCGTCGAATGCATCCACATAACGACGATGAAGCATCCCGTCCCGGCGCAGCTGGGTGTCCTGCATCGGCCGGATCTGGGTGGTCAGCGGATTCCCGCGTGGCGCCAGTTGCGTTCCATAGCGTGCGGGGTAGGGCCCCGATGCGGCTGCCTTCACATACCGGGTTTCCTGTACCACCAGGCCGGCACGGCGAAGGCGCTCGATCTGCAGGTCGCCGATGTTGGCGGTGTAGTCGTTGCCGAAGACATACTCGGCCTGCACGCCGTCGGGCCGGTTTTCCCAGGTTGTTGAAACGCAGTTGGAGGTGCAGCCACCGGTGAATGACCAGTGTGGTGAGTATGTGTACGTCCAGGAGGCGGGCTGGATGCCGGGCCCGGACAGGGTCTTGGATACCAGCGACTTGGCCATGTAGGCATTGGGAATGCCGAATGAGCCAAACCCGAAGTTGGAGGAACTAGTGCCGATGATGCCGCAGCTGCCAGGCGTGTTGTCCGATCCGTGGATCAACTGGCGAAGCGAGAACACCCCTTGTGCGCCGCTGGGATGGCGCATGGTGATCACATCGTTGAAGGCCGGGTCGCCGGCATCTTCCGAGCGGAATCCCGTTGCATTCTGCGCGCAGGAATTCATGTAGAAGCCTGGATTCAGGACGGGGGGCACCATCGTCCACGGCATGGCGCCCACATGGCGGTCGGTGGAGAAGGTCCAGCGCGACTGGTCGGGAAGTACGACTTCGTTGAGCGTGCGCCCCCAGTAGCTGTCGACGTAGTTGTAACGCCAGGTGCGATCCCCGGCCCGGACGGCGCCGATCTTGCCCTGCGCGTCATAGTCGATATCGATCCGGGCTCCGTCATTGGAAATGATCGCCAGCAGGCGGGTCGGGTTGGCACCGTCGTAGCTGTAACTGACCCAGTTGCCGTGGCGGTCCTCGACACGTGTCGCGTAGAGGAAGACATCGACGACCGGAACCAGCAGGTAGGGCTGCGATGTGCCATTGCCATTGCCATCACGATAGTACTCGTTGGCCAGCACGTCGTGCTGGTCGCGGACCGCCATCCAATCGAAGAAGTAACGGGTGCCATCGGTGGTCCGCACCACAAAACCTTCGCCGGTTCCATTCCTGATGGCTGGCAGGCAGCTGACGCGCCACTGGCTGGCCGAGGTGCCAATGTAGGTTGCCCCATCCTGGGGCAGGCTTGCCCCTGCTTCCTTCAGCAAAAGGGATTCATAACCGACCGCAGGGAGGTTGATGAAGATGCCGCTCCAATAGGTGTGCTTCGGGATGACCCGGGTGTTGAAGTCCGGTGACGGGCCCACCCACTCGGTCGGGGACAGGTTGCTGCCGCTGCAGCGGCCGCCGCCCGCCGCATTCCAGCCCCGGCGTTGATCGTAGGAGCCCATCATGTAGGGGGCATCGATCTCCCAGGACGCCCCCAGCGGGGCGGCAGCGCGATCCAGTCCCTGTTTCTGCTTCGGCGTTGTGCGGGTGAATGCGACCCGCATTCCACTGCTGGTCGGCACCACGACATCGGTCTGCGAGAACTGCAGCGTGCCATCCTTCCTGTTTAGGGAATCACCAAACAGATCATCGCCGAGCGCCGCGACCCGCGCACCCCGCAGGCGTTCGTCGTAGGTACGCTCGCTGCTTACGAATTCCTGTGCATCGGCCACGCCACACACCAGCAACAACGCTAGAACCGTACGCCGCATGTTCGTTCCCTCGTGATCGAATCCCCTCGCTTCGATGCCGCGGCATGTTGCCCGGCCCCATTGCATGCCGCTGGGATCGCAGTTTCAGTGACTGTGCGGAACGGCGCCCCAGCTCCCCTGTGGCGGTCTGCGTGGCCGAGTATGCAGGATTCTCCGCGGTGGCTTCCAGGGGGGCATGGTGCCCCCTGGCCAGGCGCACTTACAGCAGCGTTTTCAGCCGGTACAGCGCTTCCAGCGCCTGCTTCGGCGTCAGTTCGTCCGGATCGATCGCCGCCAGCGCTTCCTGCGCCTTGCTGGATGGCGCCGCGAACAGCCCGAACTGCTGCGGGGCATCCAGCGCCTGCGGCGCCAGCTCGGCGGCGTGGCTTTCAGCGCCGCGCTGTTCCAGCTCGGCCAGGCGACGCCGTGCCTGCGCCACAGTGGCGCGCGGCAGGCCGGCCAGTGCGGCCACCTGCAGGCCAAAGCTGCGGTTGGCCGGGCCGTCCTTCACTGCGTGCATGAACACCAGCGCTTCGCCGTGCTCGACCGCGTCCAGGTGCACGTTGGCGATGCCGCTGCGGCCGCCCTCATGCTGTTCGTCGGCCAGCGCGGTCAGCTCGAAGTAGTGGGTGGCGAACAGCGTGTAGCAGCGGTTCTGGTAGGCCAGGTGGCGGGCCACCGCGTCGGCCAGCGCCAGGCCATCGTAGGTGGAGGTGCCACGGCCGATCTCGTCCATCAGCACCAGCGAATGGGCGGTGGCGTGGTGCAGGATGTAGCTGGTCTCGGCCATCTCGACCATGAAGGTTGACTGCCCGCGGGCGAGGTCGTCGCCGGCGCCGATGCGGGTCAGGATGCGGTCGATCGGGCCGATCACCGCCCGGCTGGCCGGCACGAAGCTGCCGATGTGGGCCAGCAGAACGATCAGCGCATTTTGCCGCATGTAGGTCGATTTACCGCCCATGTTCGGGCCGGTGATGACCAGCATGCGACGGTCCGGATGCAGGTCCAGGTCATTGGGTTCGAACGGCTGTTCGCGTACCGCTTCGACCACTGGATGGCGGCCGCGTTCGATCTTCAGGCACGGCTCGGCCTGCAGTTCCGGGCGCGCCCAGTCCAGCGCCTGCGCGCGTTCGGCGAAGGCGGCCAGCACGTCCAGTTCGCTCAGCGCAGCGGCACACTGCTTCAGCGGTTCCAACTGCCCGCCAAGGGTGTCCAGCAGCTGCTCGTACAGGTACTTCTCGCGCGACAGCGAACGGTCGCGCGCGGACAGCACCTTGTCCTCGAATGCCTTCAGTTCTTCGGTGATGTAGCGCTCGGCATTGGTCAGCGTCTGGCGGCGGGTGTAGTGCACCGGCGCACGATCGGACTGGCCCTTGCTGATTTCGATGTAGTAACCGTGAACGCGGTTGTAGCCCACCTTCAGGGTGGGAATACCGCTGCTCTCGCGCTCGCGCAGTTCCAGGTCGACCAGGAACTGGTCGGCATGGGTGGACAGCCGGCGCAGCTCGTCCAGCTCTTCATCGAAGCCATCGGCCAGCACGCCGCCGTCGCTCAGCTTCAGCGGCGGCATGTCGGCGATGGCGCTGGCCAGCAGCTGCGCGCACGCGTCGTGTTCGCCCAGCGCCGCATGCAGGGCCTGCAGGCGCGGCGAGTCCAGCGGGGCCAGCACTTCGCGCACCGCCGGCAGCAGGCCCAGGCCGTCACGCAGGGTGGAGAAATCGCGCGGGCGCGCCGAGCGCAGCGCGACGCGGGTGAGGATGCGTTCCAGATCGCCGAGGCGGCGGAACTGCTCGCGGATGTCGGCGTCCGCACCGCGATCGATCAGGGTTTCCACCGCGTGGTGGCGCTGCACCAGCACCTCGCGCAGGCGCAGCGGGCGGTGCAGCCAGCGGCGCAGCAGGCGCCCACCCATGGGTGTCACCGTGCTGTCGAGCACGCCCAGCAGGGTATTGCGGGTATCACCGTCGACACGCGTGTCCAATTCCAGGTGGCGGCGGGTGGCGGCGTTCATCGCGATCGCCTCGCCGGCGGTTTCCATCGCGATCGAAGTCAGGTGCGGCAGGCGCTGCTTCTGGGTTTCCTCGACATAGCCGAGCAGGGCGCCGGCGGCGGCGGTGGCACGTGGCTTGTCATCGATACCGAAGCCGCTCAGATCGTGCAGCTTGAAGAAGTTCAGCAGCTGTCGGCGCCCGCTGTCCGCGTCGAACAGCCACGGCGCACGGCGGCGCACGCCGGTGCGCTGGCGCAGGAACTCCGGCCAGTTCTCCTCGTCGGGCACCAGCAGCTCGGCCGGCTCCAGCCGTGCCAGCTCGGCTTCCAGGGCGTCGTCGGTCTCCACTTCGTTGACCAGGAAGCGGCCACCGGCAAGGTCGGCCCAGGCCAGGCCGTAGCCCTGCTTGCTGCGCGACAACGCCATCAGCAGGGTGTCGCGGCGCTCGTCCAGCAGCGCTTCGTCGGTGACCGTGCCGGGGGTGACGATGCGCACCACCTTGCGTTCGACCAGGCCCTTGGCGAGCGCCGGGTCGCCGATCTGCTCGCAGATCGCCACCGACTCGCCCAGCGCCACCAGCCGTGCCAGGTAGCCTTCGTAGGCATGCACCGGCACGCCGGCCATCGGGATCGGTGCGCCGCCGGAGCTGCCACGCTGGGTCAGGGTGATGTCGAGCAGCCGCGCAGCCTTGCGCGCGTCGTCGTAGAACAGCTCGTAGAAGTCGCCCATGCGGAAGAACAGCAGCAGGTCCGGGTAGTCGGACTTGGCTGCGAAGAACTGCTTCATCAGCGGGGTGTGTTCGGCGGACTTGTCTTTTGACATGGGACTCGTGGATCAGGGCGTCCGGCCGCGCCGGGCGGCAGCGGCAGCGGAGCGGGTACAGGGCCGTCCATGGTAACTGCTGGGGCCGGTGGGCGCCGCTGCGGTTGGTGGGCATTGCCCGTGCGGAGCACACAGTCAGGCCGGAACCAGGGTGATCTGCCGGTGGCTTGCGAAGATCTCCATTACGATCCCGAAGTAGGTCTGGCCCTGGCCTCGTTGCAGGGCGTCCAGCTGGAGCGCAATGGTCCGCCTATTGAAGGTGCCCGGGGCTTCCAGCTTGGACTGCAGCCACTGACATGTGGTAGTTCGTCCCAGTGCGGCGCGGCTGTGCTCGATATCACCCCAGATCACCGTGGCCCGGTCGTGGCCGGCCAACACCCCATAGTCGCCATGCAGCAGGTCATCCAGGGCGTCCAGGCTTGGCCCGAGCTGCCAGTTCTCGCCGGCCATGAACACGCGGTTGATCTCCGCGTACAGGCTGGGGATGTCATTGATGGCGGCGCCTTCAATCTGTAGGACGATGGTCATGCTGCGACTGTAGCGTCAGCAGGCGGAAGCTGGCGTGCTGTAGGACCAGGGTTCGCGCCATGGCCCGAACGCGCAGCGTCCTGGGCGTTTGCGGCGTGTTGCCCCGCAGTCGACTGAATTTGCAATCTTTCCTATAGAAGTTCCTGAGGCGGCCGATACCCTTTGCGCCTTTCTGCGCTTCGCGTAGCGGCGTGCTGTCGCCTGTGCGTCGGCAGACCCGAATCAAGCCGGCACGTCGATGCATTGTCCTTTTCCGGACAGAGCGCCTGACGGCCTGCATCAATATCAGGAAAACACTGTGCGGTCAGGGAAGAAGCAGGCACGACAGGCGTGCCGTGGTGGTGGGTGGGTGGTGTTGCTTGGCATGACCTTCGGTGTTGCCGCCCAGCAGGCCGGTGATCCAGCCGCGCAGGAACTGCTGAGGCAACAGGAACGCGAACGCGTGCTGCGCGAGCAGCAGGAACAACGCCCCGACGTCCGCCTGGAGCGGAACGCGCAGAAGGAGGGCGACCGCCTGCCGGCGCAGGAGCGCCCCTGCGTGCGCATCGATCGCATCGTGCTGGAAGGCGAGGACAGCCAGCGCTTCGGCTGGGCACTGGCGGCTGCCGACCCGGTCGACGATCCGGCCACAGGCCGTTGCCTGGGGACCGAAGGCATCAACGTGGTGATGAAGCGCGTGCAGACCGCGATCATCGCCCGCGGCTATGTCACCACGCGGGTGCTGTCGGCACCGCAGGACCTCAACCAGGGCACGCTGACGTTGTCGGTGGTGCCAGGCCGGTTCCGCGAGGCCGTGTTCTCCGACCCGCAGGGACGGCATCCGGCCCTCGCCAATGCACTGCCGATCCGCAGCGGCGGCCTGCTCAACCTGCGCGACATCGAGCAGGGGCTGGAGAACCTGCAGCGCGTGCCCACCGTCAGCGCCGACATCAAGATCGCGCCGGCCGACGGCGAGGGCGCGGCGCCAGGCCAGAGCGACCTGCAGATCGACTGGACGCAGCGCTCACCGGTGCGCGCCAGCGTCACCCTGGACGATGCCGGCAGCCGCGGCACCGGCAAGCTGCAGGCCAATGCCACGCTGTCATTGGACAATCCGCTGGGCCTGAACGAGCTGTTCTACATCAGCGCCGGCCGTGGCGTGTTCAATGGCCGAGGCAAGGACACCAACAGCTGGACCGCGCACTACGACGTGCCCTACGGGTATTGGCTGTTCGGTGCCACCGCCAGCGCTTACGACTACAGCCAGAACGTGGTGGGTGCCTTTGAAAGCTATGACTACAGCGGCCGCAGCCAAAACGCCGAAGCGCGGGTAGACCGGCTTTTGCTGCGCAATGCCAAGGTCAAGTTCAGCGCCTACGCGCGCGGGTGGCAGCGAGAGTCGAAGAACTACATCGACGATACCGAGATCGAAGTACAGCGCCGCCGCACCGCGGGCTGGGAACTGGGCCTGACCCACAAGCAGTTCATCGGCAACGCCACGCTCGATGCCAGCGTGGCCTACCGGCGTGGCACGGGGGCCTTCCACGCCTTGCGCTCGCCAGAAGAGAAGGCGCAGCAGTGGGATCCGACGCTGCCGCTGGAAGGGACCTCGCGGATGAAGCTGATCACCGCCGACGCGCAGTTCAGCGTGCCGTTCCAGCTGGGCAGGCAGCGCCTGCGCTACACCGCCGCATGGCGGGCGCAGTGGAACCGCACGCCGCTCTCGCCACAGGACCGCTTCGCCATCGGCGGCCGCTATACCGTGCGCGGTTTCGATGGTGAAAGCTCGCTCAGCGGTGAGCGCGGCTGGTCGCTGCGCAACGATCTTTCGCTGGGCATCGGCGGTGGCCAGGAGTTCTACGTCGCCGCCGACTACGGCCGCATCGGCGGCCCATCCGCGCAGTGGCAGTCCGGCCGTGACCTGGCGGGCATGGCGCTGGGCCTGCGCGGCGGCTGGCAGCAGTTTTCCTGGGATGGCTTCGTCGGTTCGGCACTGCACAAGCCCGCCCATTTCCCCACCGACTACACCACATTCGGCTTCAGCCTGGCCTGGCGCTACTGATCTGCCACAAGGACACGTGACATGAACACTATCTATCGTCTGGTTTTCAACCGCGCGCTGCGCGTCTGGCAGGTGGCGTCGGAGCTGGTGAAGGGTGGCGGTGGCCTGGTCGGCCATGTGCCGGGCCGGCAGAGCGCCGCGCTGTCGCCGCTGGGCTTCGCACTGATGTGCTCACTGGGCTGGGTCAGCATGGTAACCCCTGCACTGGCGCAGTCCGATGCGCGCATCATTTCCGATCCCAATGCGCCGGGCCGTGAACGGCCGACGATGGTGACGGCCCCCAATGGTGTGCCGATGGTGAACATCACCACGCCGTCGGCGGCGGGTGTGTCGCGCAACCGCTATTCGCAGTTCGATGTCGGACGCGAGGGCGTCATCCTCAACAACGCCCGCGGCCAGGTGCAGACGCAGCTGGGGGGCTGGGTGCAGGGCAATCCGTGGCTTGCCACCGGCAGTGCGCGGGTCATCCTCAATGAAGTGAACGGTCCGGCCAGCCGGCTCAACGGCTACGTGGAAGTGGCCGGGCAGCGCGCCGAGGTGATCATCGCCAACCCGGCCGGCATCCAGGTCAACGGCGGCGGCTTCCTCAACGCCAGCCGCGTGACCCTGACCACCGGCACGCCGATGTTCACGGGTGCTGGGGTACTGGAGGGCTACCGCGTCACCGGTGGTGCGATCCAGATCGATGGAGAGGGTCTGGACACCAGCCGCGCTGACTACACCGACCTGATCACCCGGTCACTGAAGGTCAACGCCGGCATCTGGGCCAACCAGTTGCAGGCCACGCTGGGCAACACCGTGGTCAATGCCGACCACAGCCAGGCCAGCCTGATCCCGGCCAACGGCGAGGCACCGACCTTCGCGCTGGACGTGGGCGCTCTCGGCGGCATGTTCGCCAACAAGATCTGGCTGGTCGGCAACGAGCACGGTGTGGGCGTGCGCAATGCCGGCAGCATCGGCGCGCAGGTCGGTGAGCTGGTGGTGACGGTGGACGGCCGCCTGGAAAACACCGGCGCACTGCAGTCGCTGCAGAACGTGCGCTTGCAGGCGCGCGGTGATCTTGCAAATGCCGGCACCATCGCCGCCACGCGCGAGGTTGCGATCGACACCGGCGGCACGCTGGACAACAGCGGCGGCAAGCTCAACGCACAGCGCCTGCAGGTCGAGGCGCAGGGCCTGCGCAACCATGGCGGCAGCATTGAACAGACTGGTGTGCAGGCGCTGGCGCTCAAGGCCGAAGCGGCCCGCAACCGCAGCAACGGTCTGCTGGGTGCGCTGGATGCCGTCGCGTCCGGTGGCAACGGCGGTGGCCCAGGGGGCGGCACGTCGCCGGGCAGCGGCGGAGGAACGCCGGGAACCGGTGCCCCGGGTACGGGGACGCCGGGTACCGGCGGCGGCTCGACCGGCACGCCGACCTCGCCAGTGGTACCGATGGCCGAGGGCCTGATCGCCATCGCCGGCATGCTGGACAATGACGGCGGCAGCATCGCCAATGGTGGTGCGGTATCGCTCGCCGCACGTGCCGGACTCGACAACAGCGGCGGTCGCCTGGGAGTGAGCGCGCTGCAGGCTGGGGGCGAGCTGCGCAATGATGGCGGCACGCTGCAGGTGCATGGCGATGCCGCGTTGCATGTCGGCCTGTTGTCGAACCAGAAGGGTGCGCTGAGCGTGGCCGGCGGCCTGCGGCTGGATGCGCAGTCGCTCGACAACCGCGGGGGTGAATTGCGGCACGCCGGCAAGGCGGCATCGTCGTGGACGGTGCAGGGTCTGTTCAACAATGACGGCGGCCTGCTGGCCACCAACGCCGCGCAGTTGGCGCTGCAAGCAGGCCAGGTCGGCAATGCCGATGGCCGCATTGAACATGCCGGTGAGGGTGGCCTCACGCTGGACACGGGTGACTGGGCCGGTCCCGGTGGACGGCTGAGCACGGTGGGGCGCCTGCACTGGACGACTGGCAGCGCCGACCTGCGCAACGGTGCGCTCAGTGCGGCGGGATTCGACATCGTGGCTGGCATGCTGGACAACCGCGGCGGCAGCCTGCTGTCGCTCGGAACCGGCGCCAGTTCGGTGAAGGCGTCGAGCCTGGACAACGGCGCAGGTGGCACGTTGGCCGGCAACGGCGACCTGATAGTGACCGCGACCACGCTCGACAACAGCAAGGGCCTGGTGCAGCAGGCTGGCACCGGGCGCTTGAGCGTGCAGGCCGATACGCTGCATGGCAGCGAGGGGCGCCTGCTCAGCAACGGTGCACTGGTGCTGTCCGGCGGCGAGCTGGATGTGAGCGCCGGTACGACGTCGGCGCAGAGTGTGCAGATCCACGCCGATGTGCTGCGCAACCGCCAGGGCCAGATCGTCTCGCAGGGTGTCTCGGAGCTGGCACTGGACGTGCGCGAGGCGCTCGACAACCAGGGCGGCCAGATCGTCGGCAACGGCGGCCTGCGCATCGACGCCGGTCGCATCGACAACCAGAAGGGCACGCTGCAGTCGGCCGGAACGCAGGGCGTGGCGCTGACGGTGCGCGACACGCTGGATAACAGCGGCGGCGGCATCTCCGGCAATGGCCAGGTGCAGCTGCAGGTTGGCAGCCTGGTCAACCAGGGCGGCAAGGTGCTGGCGGCAGGCAGCGGCGCGCTGCAGGTGCAGGCACGAGAGCGCTTGGACAACAGCAACGGCGGCCGCCTGGCCGGTACCGGTGATCTGCGGCTGCAGGCGGCAAGCCTGGACAACCGCAGCGGTGCAATCGAACACGCCGGCGACGGTACGTTGCAGATCCGCGCCGACAGCCTGCAGGGTGCGGGCGGCCGCATCCTCAGCCAGTCGGCGCTGGAACTTGAGGGCGGCGACCTGCTGCTGGGGGCCGGCAGCACTACCCAGGCAGAGCGCATTGCCATCGATGCGCAGCGCTTGGACAACACCGGCGGCAACCTCAGCGCGACCGGCAGCGACGCGCTGCGGCTGCACGTGGCGCAGCGCGTGGACAACAGTGGCGGCACGATCGCCGGCAACGGGGCACTGGATGTGCAGGCCGGTGAACTGATCAACCGCACGGGCACGCTCAGCGGCGCCGGAACGGCCGACAGCACGTTGCAGATCGTCGGTGCGCTGGACAATCACGAAGGCACGATCGCCAGCAACGCCAACCGCCTGACGATCGCCGCCGCACGGCTGGACAACAGTGGCGGCAGTATCCGCCAGGCCGGCAACCAGGGCCTGGACATCACCACCGGCCGCCTGGACGGCAGCAAGGGCACGCTGGTCTCCTCGGCCACACTGACCTTGCGCGCCGACGACATGGATCATCGTGACGCGACGCTGGGCGCCGATCGCCTCGACCTGGAGGCCACCACGCTCGACAACGCCGGTGGCCGCATCATTGCCAGCGGCGAAGGCGCCAGTCGCGTCAAGGCGACGGCGCTGGGCAATGCCGGTGGCACGCTGGCCAGCAATGGCGACCTGACCCTGCTGGCCCGGACGCTGGACAACAGTGCAGGCAGGATCCAGCACGCCGGCAGTGGCCAGCTGCAGGTCTCGGCGCAGGCCCTGCTGGGCAAGGGCGGCAGCGTGCTCAGCAACGGCAGCTTCGTGCTGGATGGCGCCACGCTCGATCTGAGTGGAGCGACCACCTCGGCGCGTCGCGTCGCCATCAGCGCCGGCACCCTGACCACCGCCGGTGGCACGCTCACCGCAACCGGTGAAGATGCGCTGCGCCTGCGCGTGCAGGGTATGCTGGACAATCGCGGCGGTTCACTCGCCAGCAATGGCGCGCTGGATGTCATCGCGCAGCAGCTGAACAATGCGCAAGGCACGCTGCAGGGCGCAGGCACCGGGCACTCCACGCTGGCGATCGGCCAGGCGCTGGACAACCAGAAGGGCCGGATCCTGCTCGGCGGTGCCGGCACGGTCACCGCGGCCAGCCTTGGTAACCAGGGCGGCACCGTGCACGCGGGCGGCAGCGCGCTGGTGCTGGGCGTTGACGGTCGTCTCGACAATGGCGAGCAGGGCCTGCTGTCCAGCACCGGCATGGTGACCCTGGACGCCGGCAGTCTCGACAACCGCCACGGCACCCTGGTCGCTGGCAAGGACCTGACGGTGACCACGGCGGCAGGCGTGGACAACAGCGACGGCGCGATGCAGGCCGGCGAACGGCTGCAGCTGCAGGGTAACGGCCTGGACAACCAGCGGGGCACGCTGCTGGGTGGCCAGCTGGACATCGATACCCGCGGCCAGCGGCTGGACAACCGCGCCGGCACGCTGGGTACGCAGAAGGGCGCGCTGAGTGTGCACAGTGGCGTTCTGGACAACCAGGGCGGTCGCGTGCAGTCGGCGGCCGACCTGACCATCAACACGGCCGGGCAGGACATCGACAACCGTTTCACGGCCGGCAGCGGTGGGCTGCTGGCGGCCGGGAAGCTGCAGCTGGAAGGCGGTGTGCTGGACAACCGTGGCGGCGCAGTCAATGCACAAGGCGATGCGCGTCTGCTGCTGGCCCGCGTTGACAACAGTGCCGGTGGAACACTTGCCAGCGCTGCGGATCTTTCGCTGCGGGCGGCGAGCCTGGTCAATGCCGGTGGTCGCGTGCAGGCCGGACGCAACCTCGACCTGACCCTCGACGGGCACGTGGACAACGCCGCCGGCGCGATCACGGCCGGCCAGCGGTTGACCCTCACGGCCGCCAGCGTGGACAACCGCAACACCCGTGGCGGTGACGGCACGCGTGGGCTGCAGGCGGGCCAGCTGCAGTTCGGTGCACAGTGGCTGGACAACAGCCAGGGCCAGGTCGTCATCGACGGCAGTGCGCGGCTGCAGATCAACGGCCAGCTGCAGAACACCGGCGGCATGATCAGCACCGGCGGCAACCTGGACAGCCAGGCGGACAACGTCGCCAACAGCGGTGGCCTGCTGCGCGCTGATGGCAGCCAGACCCTGGTGGCACGTGTGCTCAGCGAAGATGGCCAGGTACATGCGCAGCGTGACCTCGGCCTCACCCTGCAGCAGGGCATGCGCCACCGTGGCGAATGGATCGCCAACGGCACGCTGTCGCTGAACCTGTCCGGCGACCTCGACAACCAGGGTATCGTGCGCGGTGGCAACCTCGACCTCAACGCCCAGAACATCATCAACGCAGCCTCGGGTGAGATCTCCAGCCAGGGTACGACCCACCTCAATGCCCGTGGCCAGCTGACCAACCGCGGCCTGATCGATGGCGCGCTGACGCACCTGGAGGCTGGCGAGATCGACAATCTCGGCACCGGACGCATCTACGGTGACCACGTGGCGATCTCCACCGGCGTGCTGAAGAACCGCGCCGAAGAGGCCGGTGGTGCCACCCGCGTCGGCACCGTGGCCGCACGCGAGCGGCTGGACCTGGGCGTGCGCGAACTGCAGAACACCGGCAAGGGCCTGATCTACAGCGGCGGCGATGCGGCCATCGGTGGCACGCTCGGCGCCGACCGGATCGCCAGCGGCATTGCCGGGCGGATCGACAACATCAGCTCGGTCATCGATGTGGGCGGCAATCTGTCCATCGATGCGCAGGTGGTCAACAACATCCGCGAGAACGTGGCGATCGCCCCGACCCAGGTCAAGACCATCGACACTACCGTCAACATGATGGTGGCGGCGTGGCAGAAGAACTCGAAGAACACCGCAGGCACGGTCAGCGATACCAGCAATTACAAGGCCTGGGAGTTCTATTACATCGCGCCGGAAGACGTGCTGCAGGACGAGCCCTACATCGCTCCGGACGGCACCCGCCTGGGCAAGGCGGTGGTTCGCCTGACCGCGAACACCTCGCGCTTCTTCTTCGGCTCTGGTGGATTGGGCTATGACGTGCGCGGTGAGCGCTGGCGCATGGATCCGGTCACCGGTACCGTCACGATCTATTACGTGAGCAAGGGTACCGCCGCCAATCCGGACCAGGTGCCGGGCGGCGATCCGTTCGACGTGCTGAAGTCGAAGGAGAAGTTCACCTACCAGAACGACCGCCTGACGTTCTCCAGCGCCTACGGTACCTGCAGCACTACCTGCATCCAGTTCATCACCCCGGCGTCGTTGAGCAATCCCGATGCGACCATCGTCGGTCGCCGCCAGCACACGCAGGAACACGGCCTCAATGAAGAAAAGCGCGTTGCCCACCACGTGGCCCATGAGGACCAGCTGCAGCCCGGTGCCGGTGCCGATGCGGTGATCCGTTCCGGCGGCAACATGCGCCTGTCGGTGGACGAGCTGAACAACCGCTACGCGCAGATTGCTGCGGGCGGCAATCTGCAGATCGTCGGTCACGGCGCCGACAGCCGTGTCAGTAACGTCGGTCTCGAATTGTTCCGCACGCATACCTTCAACAACACCTCCATCGCCTACGACGGCACCCGAACGCAATGGACCGCCGAGCCCATCTCCGAAAAGATCGGCCAGCTGGGGGGCCAGATTACCGCCAACGGCACGTTGAGCATCGATGTCGGTGACCTGAGCAACCTCAACCAGGGGCGCAACGCACCGAACGTGCAGAACGGTTCGGCCATGGCCAACCTCAACGTGCAGGGGCCCAAGGCGCTGCCGGATGGGCCGGGCCATGGCAGTGCGCAGGGGCCCGGCCAGTCCACCGGCACCGGTGCCGAACGCGCGCTGGCACAGGCGGCCGATGCCGCCGGTACCCAGCAGGGCGGCAACGTCGGCGGCGTGAGCGGCAACACCGGCACGTCTGGGCCGCGCGTAGTCGCGGCCAGTGGCGGATCGCCGGATCGCATCGCGATGGGCGCACCGGACACGCGCGCGCCGAGCGCCAGCCTGTTCAACGTCAATCCCAACGGTGGTCACTACCTGGTCGAGACCGATCCGCGCTTTACCGACCACAAGACCTGGCTGAGCTCGGACCACCTGCTGGGCCAGATGGGCTACTCGCCCGATACCGTGCAGAAGCGGCTGGGTGATGGGTACTACGAGCAGAAGTTGGTGCGTGAGCAGATCGGCCAGTTGACCGGTCGCCGCTTCCTCGACGGCTACGCCAGTGACGAGGCGCAGTACCGTGCTCTGCTGGAGGCCGGTGCCACGGTCGCCAGCGAATGGGGCCTGCGGCCCGGCGTGGCGCTGACCGAAGCGCAGATGGCACAGCTGACCAGCGACATCGTCTGGCTGGTCGAGCAGACCGTCACCCTGGCCGATGGCAGCACCACCACCGCGCTGGTGCCGCAGGTCTACCTGCGCCTGCGCCCGGGCGATCTGGACGGGCAGGGTGCACTGCTGGCCGGCGCCAATGTCGACATCAAGCTGGGCAATGGCCTGGTCAACACCGGCAACATCGCCGGCCGCAAGCTGGTGACCATCGATGCAGGCAACATCGAGCACCTTGGCGGCAGCATTTCCGGCCAGTATGTCGGGCTGTCGTCGGACAAGGACATCCGCATTGCCGGTGCCACCGTGACGGCCACCGATGCGCTGTCGGTCAAGGCCGCGGGCAATGTCACGGTGGCCTCCACGGTGGAGACACAGCGGGGCGGTGGCACCTACCAGTACGAGACCAACCGCATCGATCGGGTTGCTGGTCTGTATGTGACCAACCCCAGTGGCGACGGCATGCTGTCGGTGGTGGCTGGCGGTGACATCAGCCTGCAGGCCGCACAGATCCGCAACGCCGGCGCCGACGGCCTTACCCAGCTGGCCGCAGGCGGCACTCTGGATGTTGGCGCGATTGCGCTGGAAGAACGCCGCGACGCCACCTTCGATGAGCGCAACCACCAGCGCAGCAGCAGGACAACACATGCTGCCAGCTCGGTGCAGGGCGCTGGCGATGTGGTGCTGGCCGCTGGCAAGGACATCAACCTGGCCGCCGCGCAGATCAAAGCGGCGGGAGGTCTGGCATTGCAGGCCGGCGGTGACATCAACAGCCAGGCGCTGGTGGACAGTGAGAGCCGCGACTTCTCCAGTGCGGGCAAGCGCAGCTCGCTGCAGGTCAGCCAGCGTGATGAGACGGTGCGCGGCAGCCTGTTGCAGGCCGGGGACAATCTGCTGCTGACCGCGGGCCGGGACGTGAACCTGACAGCCGCGTTGGTCGACAGCAATGACGGCGCGGTAAGCGTGGCCGCGGGCCGCGACGTCAACCTGCTCTCGGCCAACGAGACGCACGACTACAGCCTGGACAGCTACGACAAGAAAAAGAAGACGCTTTCCAGTACCACCACCACGCGCAGCGTCGACAACAGCGACAGTTATGCCATCGGTACGGCGATCCAGGGCGAGCGCATCAACATCACCGCCGGCCGCGATCTGACTGCGGTTGGTGCGGTGGTCGATGCCACTGGTAATGTGATTCTGGGGGCGGGCAACAACGTATTGATCACCGCCGCAGAGGACCATCACAGCAGTGAGTCCAACGAGAGCAAGAAGAAATCCGGCGTTACCGGAGGCTTCGGCAACGGCGTGGCATCGGTCGGCTACAGTAGCGCGAAGAACAGCAGCACCCGCGCCGAGCAGTCCACCACCCAGGTGGGATCGGCGATCGCCTCGCGCGACGGCAATGTGCTGATCAATGCTGGCAACACGCTGACGATCGAGGCCTCGGACGTCGCCGCAGGCGAGAACCTGACACTGGTGGGCAAGGACATTGCGCTGCTGGCGCGACAGGACACCACGGACAACCAATCCAGTCAGGCCAGCAAGTCCAGCGGCTTCTCCGTGGGCGTGACCTACGACCCGACCAAGGCCTACCGCAGCGCCCGCGATTCGACCACCGACGGCATGGCCGACAGTGGCTCGGCGATGGGGCGGATCACCCGCACCGCTGAAGGCGCAGCCTCCGGCCTGCGCGCGGCCACGACTTCGACCGTGGTGACTGCCGGCAGCCAGCGCACCAACAGCGAACAGAGCCATTCGACCAGTGATGCCCGCGTCAGCCAGTTGGCTGCAGGCGGCGATCTCACGTTGATTGCCAACGGCGGCTCGATCCTCAGCCAGGGCACGCAGATGTCGGCCGAGGGCA